>NZ_JAMZBE010000098.1:0-12661 GCF_024158645.1 Halomonas sp. 707B3 | reverse complement strand
CGAACCACCGCCACTCCATCATCAAGCGAAGCAAGATAGACCTCGGCGGGCGACTGTTTGTCCGTCATATAAACCTCGTCATTATGTCCGCACTGCAAACATTTGTTTTGCTAATGAGGTTATTTTTACACAGCTCATCGAACAACTGTCAATTAGGCCAAAACAGCCTTACTATAAAAATCTTATTAATCAAATATTTATACTAAAAAAGTTTTTTTATATCTTGCATAAGATATTAAAACCAAAAGTCCGCACTGCGGACTTTTAGTCTGCATACTTGACATATCTTCATCGGTAAACGCAAAATCGATTCAATAAGCAAGCCACGAGTGGAGCATAACTCGGTGAAGACAACAGACAGTCAGGGTGACTATCAGATCGTGGTGGACCCGATGAACACAGCAGGCGAGCAGGAGGAGGATCGGCAGTTTGTGACGGCGCTGGCCAGAGGGCTTGAGCTATTACGCTGCTTTACGCCCAGCGAAAGCGCCCTTAGCAATCTTGACCTAGCGAAGAAGTCGGGTTTGCCGCGCCCTACCGTCAGCAGGCTTACCCACACGCTAGCTCGACTGGGCTATCTGCGCCCTTTGCAACGTGGGAAATACCAGTTGGATGTGGGCGTCATGTCCTTTGGCTATTCGATGATATCCAACCTACCAGTTCGCGCGATTGCCCAACCCTTGATGGTAAACCTTGCTAACGAGGTGGGTGCAACGGTGGCTATGTCTGCACGTGACCGACTAGACATGGTTTATCTCGACGTGGTCCAGAGTGCTCTTCGCTCTACCATCCGTCGTCAGATCGGTACACGCCTGCCCATCCACCAGAGTTCGGCGGGGCGCGCATGTCTCGCTGCCATGCCCACTCAAGAGTCTGATGTGATGATGAATCACCTACGGGACTTGAACCCTACAGAGTGGCCAGCCATTCGAAGATCATTGGAGCGTGCTTTTCGAGACTACGCTGATCACGGGTACTGCCTATCGATTGGTGAATGGCAACGCAAGGTTAATGCCGTTGCGGTGCCCCTCCATCATCCTCAGCTTGGAGTTCTCGCGTTCAATTGTGGTGGCCCCGAATTTCAGATATCACGTGAAAAGCTGGAAGAGTCTATCGGGCCGCAGCTAGTGCAACTGGTCAACGATATAAAGACCCAAATCTCATAAGCCACACCACATTTTCCGACGTACAAATTCATATCAAGAGGCACGCACATGATTCGTGATCAGGAAACGATGCAGCTCCTGCTCGACTCCATCCGTAATTTTGTTCAAGAAGAGCTGATTCCACGTGAGGAAGAAGTCGCTGAAAGCGATGAAATCCCCGAGGACATCGTTTCACAAATGCGCGATATGGGGCTCTTCGGCCTCACCATCCCCGAGGAGTACGGTGGACTTGGGGTGACCATGGAAGAAGAAGTCAATATCGCGTTCGAGCTTGGACGGACATCTCCCGCCTTCCGCTCTTTCATTGGCACTAACAACGGTATTGGCTCAATCGGCATCCTGGTCGACGGCACCGATGAGCAGAAGGCCAACTACCTCCCCCAGCTAGCCAGCGGCGATATCATAAGTTCCTTCTGTCTAACCGAGCCTGACTCAGGTTCGGATGCGGCCTCACTGCGCACAACGGCGGTGAAGGATGGCGATGACTACTTGATCAACGGCACCAAGCGCTACATCACGAATGCACCACATGCTGGCATCTTCACCGTCATGGCACGTACGAATGTCGAGATCAAGGGTGCCAAGGGCATCAGTGCATTCATCGTAGAAGCCGATACCCCCGGCATTACTATCGGTAAGCGCGATAAGAAGATGGGCCAAAAAGGCGCTCATACTGCGGATGTTATCTTCGACAATGTGCGGGTACCGACCAACGCACTGATTGGTAAGCAAGAAGGAGTGGGGTTCAAGACCGCCATGAAGGTTCTGGACAAGGGTCGCCTGCACATTGCCGCCATTGCGGTCGGCGCCGCTGAGCGAATCCTAGAGGACTCTCTACGCTTCGCCATGGAACGCAAACAATTTGGCACCCCCATCGCCGAGTTCCAGCTGATCCAAGGCATGCTGGCCGATTCCAAAGCCGAGATTTATGCTGCCCGCTGCATGGTGCTCGATGCCGCTCGCCAGCGCGATGATGGCCACAACGTCAGTACCGAGGCCTCTTGCGCCAAGATGTTCGCAACGGAAATGTGTAGCCGTGTGGCCGACCGTGGTGTGCAGATTCATGGCGGCGCTGGCTATATCAGCGACTATGCCGTTGAGCGGTTTTACCGTGATGTGCGCCTGTTCCGGCTCTATGAGGGGACGACTCAAATTCAGCAGGTGATCATTTCGCGTAACATGATCCGCAACGCCCAATAATAAGCACACACAGCGCTCCCTACTTGTGCCAAGGTCCCTTGCCGATCCGCTAAGCTATTTGGCAAGGACTTGCGCACAAGCCGGAGATTTTAACTGCTTGAAACCAGCGAAGTACTTGACCCCCTCAGCTTGCTAATCGAAAGAGGACGGCGGCCATCATCAACGATGCCGCAAGAAATGCGCCATTCCAACGCAGGCCGATCTGTCCCGCCGTCATCCCTGTAAAACGTGACATGATCATCATCGCGGCCGTGAACGGCGACGACACCATCGTCAACGACCAGCCCGACAGCATCGCAGCCGCCAGCAGCGGCAACGACACGTTTTCCAGCCCCACTTGGGCCACTATACTGGTCAAGAAGGTCACACTGATAATCGGATTAACGCCGACCTGGGCAAGAATAACGATCAGCATGAGCACGACTGCCGGCAACCAGTTGCCAAGGGCAACAAGCAAGGAGGCCACCCCGCCCAGTTGGGCAGGATCAAGCAGCGCCACGCTGAGGTAGCCGAGATAGGCCCCCGCGCCCAGCGCCACGACTTCATTACCAATGCCACCCAACACCTCAGGCAAGCGACGGGCTAGCATGACAGTAGCGGGCCCAACGCCCGCATAGCTAATGCCACGACACTGCCAAGCCAGCCAAATCCAGGCTCCCAAAGGGACACCAATCACAACCGCCTGAGGCAACCGTAGCGAAAGCACCGTTGCAAGCGCAAAAACCAGCATCACTAACGCAAGCAGCATCAAGCTAAAAGCTGCCAGCGGCATCAGTGAGGGCCGTGCGACTAGCGCTACCCGCGCTCTTGGGGGAGGCCCTGCAACGTGATCACAGGCCCAGCCCAACAGAAATAGAATGATGGCCGACAACAATACGTAGGGAAAGAGCTCACCCCAGGTCAGCGTTTCAAGATTAGCCAAAACGACCGCGACACCGATACCTAGAGGAGAAACCAGCGGCGCCAGAGTGAAACCGCGCAAGGTTGCCAGAAGCATGCGTCGGCGACGCACCTCTTGCAGCCACACTCTCCCCTGAGCTGAGCCAAGAGTGTTGGACTTGTCGATCATCGACATGAACAAGTTCAACACACCGAAGTTGAGCACGATTCCGAAAAGGGTGGAGCCCAATGAAAGGATCGGATAACGCCAGGTGGGTGGCTGCAACAGCAGGCTATGACCGCAGCGACGGATGAGTTTTGAACGGTAAGCTGGCAGGCGAAGCACCGCAAGTGCCGTCATGAACGCCGCCAGGAATACAAAGCCACCTGCCGCCTCATGGAGCACAGCCCAAGGTGAAGGAAGCCTCCATAGAGCAAAGAACGAAGCTACGACACAGGCCAAAGCTAACATGCGCGCCATCAAGCTGAAACGCGGCCAGCCTAGCATTAGAAAGCCCGTCAACATAAGTTGAGCCAAGCTTTCGGCCCACGTTACACCACTCAATAAATGCACTACAGCCAGCACTGCCACACCAGCGAGCAAACGGCTAGACCAGACGTTTGCAACTGATTCATGTCTGCCGAGATGCATGGTTATCCCCACCTCCCTGATATAAATCGAGCCGACCCCCACCAAGAAGTCGGCTCGATTTACTTGAGCCTTAAGCCCACCCTGCGGGCTTAAGGAAAGTCGTCATTTATAGCAAGGCCCGCAGCGTCAAGTGCCCGCCTCTGACTCATTGGCACTTTGTTTCGCTTTGTGTCGTGAAGACATAAAGCGATAAATGGCCAGCAATATAGAGCCTACTGTTAGGGCAATAAAGAACCAGGTGATCGGGCCACGTACGAAAATCGACAGGTCGTTAGAACCGATCAGCAGTGATCGTCGCAAGTTGTCCTCGAACATCGGCCCTAAAATGAAACCAATTAGGAAAGGGGCAGCCGGAATACCCGTACGATTAAACACATAGCCCATAAGCCCAAACGCTAACATTAACCAGACATCGAAGGTGTCGTTATTGACCGCATAAGCACCGTATATGCAGAACATCAATACGATAGGAAACAGAATCGACTTGGGGATATCCGCGATCAGGGAGAAGTAGCGGATTGCTGCACTACCCACGAACAATAGGATCACTGAACTGAGCATGATACCTAGGAAGAGGGCATAGATAAGAGGCAGATTTTCCTGAAACAGGAGTGGCCCCGGGGTCAATCCATGTACCATGAAAGCACCCAAGATGATGGCGGTGATCACATCCCCAGGGATACCTAACGACAATAGTGGGATCAGTGTGGCCCCTGCTACACCATTGTTACCCGCCTCAGAAGCAGCTACACCTTCTATTTCTCCCTTGCCAAAACGTTCTGGGTGGGGCGAACGACGCTTAGCATCACTATACGAGATAAAGGCAGCAGCAGTAGCACCGGTGCCCGGAATAGCACCAATAATCACACCGATCAAGCTGCCGCGCACGATGCTTTTAAGGCTACGTTTAAGCTCAACGAAAGACACACCGGCGCCGCTAGCCTTCGCCCGGATATGGGGTATCACCTTTTTACGATAAAACTCCATGATCTCGGGTATTGCAAAAAGGCCGATTAACAGAGGAATGAACGAGATGCTGTCCATCAAGTTGTAATTGCCAAAGGTCAGCCGCTGTGAACCAAACACGGAATCCAGCCCGACCAGTGAAAGCAAGATGCCTAGAAACGCCGCAATCAGACCCTTGATCATTGATCCACTGGCCAAGGATATGATGATGGTCAATGAAAAGCAGATCAGCCAGAAGAACTCCGGCGCGCCGAAATTAAGGGCGATTTTCGCCAAATAAGCGGCGAAAAAGATCAGTGCAATGTTAGATATAAAATCCGCGATTACCGATGAGTAGAGCGCCATCTTTAGCGCCTTCTTTGCCTCGCCCTGCTGAGCTAGCGGATAACCATCTAGTAATGTACAAGCCGACGCAGGCGATCCAGGTGTACGGATTAAGATCGCCGTAATAGATCCACCATACATACCGCCCTTGTAAATACCTACCAACAACAGTATGGCCGCCACCGGCTCCATTGAAAAAGTAAACGGTAGCGCCAACGCCACTGCCATCGTGGCAGTGAGGCCCGGGATGGAGCCAACGGTCACGCCAATTATCACACCTATAGCTATTGCCACGAAATTCTCTGTGGCCAGAAATAGCTGCAGTACTTCTGTAATATTATCCATAAGTCACCAGATCTTGAGAGATGGCCGCTGGGTCAGAACGGCAACATCGGCAGCGGTACGTTCATGACCTCGGTAAACAGTAGCGTGATTCCTACAGGGAAGACGATGGCTAGACCGTAGACCCATAAAGTACGCACTGGATGAGCAATGAACAGTATAAAGGTGGCGAGGATCCCGCTAATTATCGCTCCCAACATCTCGAACAAACCTGCGTAGACAACCAGGGCCACGACCATCAGGACAAAGCGTAACCACGTACCACGCTCGAAGCGGCGCCCACTATCCTCAGCATCATCAGCAACTAATACACCCTGGACGATCATTAGCAGAGAAAACACCAACAGCAGCCAGCCAACGATGGTCGGTAGCCAACGCGGTGACATCATCGGATTCTGCATGATAGGCGGCTGGCCAATGTAGTTGGGAATTAGGTAGAACAGCAGAAGCAGGGCAAAGCCCAGCAATATAACCCCAGCGACCACATCCCACGAATCTTTGATCAGCGTGCCACTAGTAGAGTGCGACTTCGTCATGGGGGGTTCCCTCTCGACGTAAAAAGCTCCGGAAGTAAACCAACTGAGGCGAGGGTGTAACCCTCGCCTCATCATGCAGTGTATTCAACAATGAATTACTCTTGGCGAATACCCGCTTCAGCCGCTACTTCATCCCAGCGGGCTACTTCCTCAGCGATGAACGCTTTGAACTCGTCACCAGCAACCGTGCCCGGCTCGGCGCCCAACTGATCAACGAAGCTAGTAAACTCTTCACGCTTCATTACTTCCTGCAGTGCTTCTTGCATGACCGTCATGGCTTCTTCTGGAAAGGACTCATGAGCAATCAGACCAAACCAAGCGGTAGTGGTGAACTGATCAAGATTATATTCACCGATTTCTTCTAGGGTCGGCACGTCGGGCAAGTACTCGGAGCGCTCAGCGGAAGTAACCGCCAGCGCTTTCAGATCACCAGACTGAATATGCGAGAAAACAGTGGGCATGTTCTCGAAAGAGACGTCGACATCTCCGCCCAATAGCGCAGGTAGGGCTGCACCACTACCAGCGAAAGGCACTGCCGTCATATTAGTACCGGTCAGAGTCTTGAAAAGCTCACCTGACATATGGATAGAGCTTCCCACACCACTGTGGCTAAAGGTCATATTCTGCTCTTTAGCTGCCTCGACAAACTCCAATACGTTGTTATAGGGGCTATCAGCCGGAACCACCATGACGTTGGGAATGTCGATCAAGTTCTGAATGAACACAAAATCTTCGACAGGATCATAGGTAAGATTGGGGTAAATGGCAGCACCGATGGCGTGACCTGGTGAAGCCATCATAATTGTATGGTCAACGTCTCGACCGCCGCGAGCCAAACGACCAGTAGCCACCGTAGAGCCGGCACCAGGTCGATTCTCCACCACAACGTTTGCATCGAGTTCTTCCTGTAGCAGGTTAGCGACACGACGTGATAGCACATCGGTGGTACCACCCGGCGCATAAGGAACTATAAGACGCACGTCGTCAGTGGGCCAGTCTTGAGCCTGGGCAGTAGACACCGAGAGGGAAAGTGCAGCAGCACCGCAGGTGGCTAATGCTAGGACATTGAGTAGCTTGTTCATAATTACCCCTGATCTAATAATTGTTTACTATGCGTACATTTATTCGCAATACGTTCACAGGTTACTTGGAAAGAGCGAAAGCCAGGTATCCAACTTTAGTTTTACATCGTAAATTTTTTATTTGAGTAATAACTAATGCACTGGAGCCAGTTCGCTACACTCACTCTCTGGAAGAGAGTTTTTAAGATAAAATTTTAATTAATTCATAAACGCTTTTTAGTGATTAGCGCCTATACAGTTGCCACTGGAGTAACCGGTGAGCCAATCGCACCTGGCAAGCGCAAAGGCGGAGCCGTCAGTAAGAAACGATTACGCCCTCGACTATGTAGCCAATCTGCCAGGTCTTTCAGGTACCAGAGTTCAGCCAGGGGCAAACCTAGCTTGAATAGGCAATGGAGATGCAGCGGAAGTTTAGAGCAACAGTCAGGTTCCAGTTCGCGATCAAGGTTCTCTACCGCGTAGTTATCAGCACAGATCGCCGCGATACCACTCGAGGTAATCCACTCAAGTAGCGCCGGATCACTGCCATCAAGTACTGCCCCAGTGTTTTTTAGAACGTCCGGCTGGGGCGTTCCCTTCATGTCTAGCAATGCTTCGGCAAACCCTGTGCGCAATACCAGCATATCACCTTGCTCCAACACTACGCTCTGCTGTTCCAGCGCTTCAAGCAGCTCTCTGTACCCTATCAACGTTCTTCCCGAACCGAAGGCTCGCACCAGGTCCACTAAAACACCCCGGCCCTGCATACCATGCGCGGCCAGTGTCTCGATGCCAAGGCGTCTGGCATAGGAATCGTGACGTTGGGAAGGCTCTCCGCTTAAATCCAGCACATCTTGCGCCGCCATGTAGCCATTGTAATAGCGCCGCTCAGGCGAGCCGTCGTCATCACCATCGAAAAGAGCTCCCACATGGGCCAAGGAGTCCCACTGAGTGGAATACTGCAACGATAGCTGGACTTGGTCGTCACTGATGATGTCGTTCAGCTTGGGGTTATGAGTGGAGAGGGGAAAGTTGATGTACTGGTCTTCATCGAGCGCCGTCGGGGTCAATTTCGGTGGTGAACGGCGAGGGTTCAGTACTTTCCCACCGGGGATATCCAAGGGCAGAGACAAGCAGAACGTTACGCCCTCCTGGACTTCCTTGACGCCTTTGAGGACCTGCTCTGTCCCGATCAAGTTGACACGCCCCAATTGATCATTGGGCCCGAAATCTCCCCAATTGCTGCCTTCGGGACGTTTCTTCCAGCGCGGCTGATTCATGGTTCATCTCCATGTGAGTCTTGCGCAGCGAGTTCAATGATGCGCTTCAGTTTGCTCCGCTCATGCGCCTGGTGACGCGCAAGCGACTCGTCGCTCCAGCGGTAAAACCCTCGCCCTACCTTGGCACCTAGACGCCCCTCGGCCACATACTCTTCAAGAAGCGCTGCAGGCTGCTGACTTGCATCGAGATCTGGATAGAGATATCGAGCAATATGCAGATGTGTGTCCAGCCCGTTGAGATCGCGCTGGCACAAGGGGCCATTCAAAGCCAGCCGCACACCGATGGAGTACTGCACGATGTCATCCAGCGCTTCAGCCTCTACCACGCCTTTCTCCAGCAGGGAGAGACATTCACGCATGACCGCATGCTGGATCCGGTTGGCAACGAAACCGGGCACGCAAGTCTTCAACACCGCTGGCCGTTTTCCCAACTGCGTCAGCCAACCGCAAGCCTTTTCCACTGTCTCAGCCTCTGTGTGGCTACCGGGAACGACTTCCACAGTGGGCACAATGTCCGCGGGGTTAAAGAAGTGAGTCCCCACGAAGCGTTGCGGAACGCGCATGATACTGCCTATTTCGTCGATCGGTATCCCCGACGTATTAGTCATGATGATGGTGGCGTCATTCACGCTGGCCTCGATTTGCGCCACGACCTTCTGTTTGACCTCGACATTTTCGGTCACGCTCTCAATGACGAAATCGGGGACCTCCGTCATCTTCAAATCCGTAGCGAAGCAAGTCGTCGCCGCATGGGTTGCTAAACGCTGACGGCTGGTCTCCAACACATGCGGATTGGTATCCACAACGGTGACCTTGACACCATTCACCGCCATCAACTTAGCCAGTGTGGTGCCCATGGTGCCAGCACCCACCACGACTGCTCGCAAAGCTTTTTCTTGCATCAGCTCTCTCCCCTAGCCTGGAATGGCGACTTATCTCAAACGGCATAGACAAATGTCGCATTGAATAAAATGATTCGCAGGTTAAATATAATCTCACAATACGAACTTGTGTTCGCTATACGCACACAATAAACCATGACCAACATACCTACAATAAGAGGCCGCTTTCTATGAATGCGCTGGCTAATTTCTTCACTAGGCTCGTTAACCGGTACATGCCTGACCCTCTGGTCATCGCTATCCTCCTGACCGTACTCACTATGCTCCTGGCGGTGCTAGTTCAAGGCACTAGCCCACTGAATACGGTGCGTTACTGGGGCGATGGCTTCTGGGATCTGCTGGCCTTCAGCATGCAGATGACGGTCATCCTTCTGGCAGGCTATATCCTCGCCAAGACGCCTTTGGTGGATGGTGCTCTCAACCGCCTCGCCGCACGCGTCAAAACACCGTTCATGGCGATTGTCGTCGCCACCCTGGTGGGCGGCATTGGCAGCTGGCTGAATTGGGGGTTCGGCTTGGTAATAGGCGGTATCGTGGCTCAGAAGCTGGCACTCAACGTAAAAGGCTTACACTACCCCCTTGTGATCGCCGCGGCGTACTCGGGTTTCGCCCTTTATGGCATCGGCCTGTCAGGCAGTGTCCCGCTGCTAATCGCCACTGAGGGGCATTTTCTTCAAGATGCCATCGGCCTGATCCCATTAAGCGAAACGATTTTCTCGCCCATCCTCTTAATCACCAGTGCTCTGATTCTGCTCACCTTGCCTTTCTTCAATGCTTGGCTGCACCCCAAGCTGGACAAGGATATCGTTGAAATCGACCCCAGCACTGTCGCAAAGCCTACTGCAGCGCCCTTACCCGGCGACGTGAAAGTCACCATTGCAGAGCGCTTGAATCGTAGCCGGGTGGTAGGTATCGGCATTGGCTTGCTGGGCATGCTGTATATAGCGCTGTACACAGTCGACGGAGGCTCGCTGAACCTCAACACTGTCAACTTCGCCTTTCTGTTCCTGGGGATACTCCTTTTTGCATCACCAGCCAACTACTTGGCCGCACTGGCTGACGGGATCCGCATCGTCTCGGGTATTATCGTGCAGTACCCTTTCTACGCGGGGATCATGGGAATTCTGGTGAGCTCAGGCCTGGTGGTTTCGTTTGCGAATATCTTCGTTGATATCTCCAGTGCCCAAACCTTGCCTATTTGGTCATTCATCAGCGGTGCCATCATCAACCTGCTGGCACCATCCGGCGGCGGTCAATGGGCAGTCCAGGGGCCGGTCATGGTGCAAGCCGCCACTGAAATCGGCGCTTCCCAAGCGGCCACCGCGCTCGCCGTGCAGATTGGCGACCAGTGGAGCAACATGATCCAGCCGTTTTGGATCCTTCCGGTGCTGGCCATTTCCGGTTTGAAGTTGCGCGATGTGATGGGCTATATGGTGTTGATCCTGATCTACCTGGGAATCATCTACGGCAGCGCCATGCTTATTTGGGGCTACCTCAGCGCTTAACCACGTTTACTAACTGAGGTTTGCAAATGCCTTTTTTGATAGAGACCTTCGACAAGCCCGATCTCCAGACCTTGCGCCTGGAGGTACGTCAACAACATCTAGAATATCTGGATGCCAACGTGGATATTCTGCTGGCCTGCGGGGCCAAGCTCTCCGATGACGGTGAAACGGCATCAGGCGACATCTACCTGCTCGACCTGGACAGTCGAGAGGAAGCTGAGCGTTTTATTGAGGGCGACCCATTCCACCAAGCGGCACTATTCGACGAGGTCAAGATCGTGCGTTGGCGGCAGGCCTACCTGAACCGAAAGAACACCCTTTAGGGCACGCACAATCTTATCGCGACAATACAATGGAGAAATACGATGTTGTTTCATGTAGAAATGGTAGTAAAGCTCCCGCCCGACATGCCGGCCGATCAAGTGGCTGACATCAAAGCAAGAGAGAAAGCCTACTCACAAGAGCTACAACGACAGGGTAAATGGCGCCATCTATGGCGAGTCGCCGGCAGTTACGCCAACGTCAGCATCTTCGACGTCAATGACAACGACGAACTGCAAGAAGTAATCAGCGGCTTACCCTTGTTCCCCTACATGGATATCCAAGTAAAACCGCTATGCCGCCATCCCTCCTCAATACGTGAGGACAACACATAACTAAGCCCCATCGCCTCGCTGAACTGTCGGCGAGGCTGACTTTCCTACCAACTTCATACTCAATCACCGTGCCTATGCCGAGGAACTCTAATGAGTCAAGACGCCGCTCAAAGCCAAGCAAATCAAATCCATTGCGCTGTGGTGACTGGCGGGGCGAGAAACATCGGCCAGGCGATCGCCTTGCGTTTACAGAAAGATGGTTATCGCGTGGTTGTGGTGGATATCGTCGAACCCGAAGTCCAATCACTGCAAGCGGATGCCCACCAAGTCGACCTTTCTGATGCCGATGCGACTCGCCGTGTTATGTTGGATATTTCCGAGCGTTTTCAGGTGACACGACTGATCAACAATGTCGGCATTGTTGCCCCGGCACTGATTGAAGAAGCACAGCTTGAAGACTTCGACAAATTGATGCACCTGAATGTGCGTTCGGCACTGATCTGCACACAGTCGTTGTTGCCTAATATGAAGGCGAACGGCAAGGGGCGCATCGTTCTGAATACCAGCCGAGTGGTACTTGGAAAAGAGGCGCGCACCATCTATAGCGCCACTAAAGGAGCGCTACAATCTATGGCCAGAACATGGGCCCTAGAACTCGCTGAACACGGTATTACAGTTAATTGCGTTGCTCCTGGGCCTATTGCCACAAGCGCTTTCTGGCAAAACAATCCACCCGATTCTGAGCGTGCCCGACGCATAGTCGAAAATATTCCGTTAAAACGCATGGGCCAGCCTGAGGATGTAGCCCAGGCAGTAAGCTTCTTCTGCGACGAACATAGTGGATTTATCACTGGTCAGACGCTTTTCGTCTGTGGCGGTGTCACGGTGGGTTAAGTGTAAGGCGCCTGGGCTCTGATCTATAGACACCCCTTCAGCTGTAATGTGATGTGCTACAGAGTGTTTAATCCCGGACTGTGCAAGCCCATACCAGATTGATGCGCCCTTAAATGGGGTATGCAAATGGAAAATGCGTCATAACAAGGCGCATGTTCGAATTTACAAGTGCGCTGCTTGCACCTACCCCGCCTTTTTTGCACTATCGCGGTGCAAAAAAGGCGGGGTAGGTGCATCATCCAATCCAAACATTCTTTAAACGGCTCTTCGACGTTGGGTGTGGAATTCGCCCCCTGAGCTGGGCCAGAATATGACCTCCACAGCGGCAGGAGGTATGACATGGACGGCACCCAGATTC
>NZ_JAMZBE010000097.1:0-12666 GCF_024158645.1 Halomonas sp. 707B3 | reverse complement strand
CGATACCCCTTGGCATGGCCTGGGGCAGCAACTGTCTCGTCATCAACCGCTGGAGGTCTGGCAGCAACAGGCCGGTATGAACTGGCATATTGAAGAAGCACCAGTGCGTTTTATTGCCGAAGGGGCTAGCCACCTGGGCAGCATTCACTCGTTCCCTGAGCAGAAGGTGCTTTATCGCTCGGATACCAAAGCACCACTGTCGGTGGTGTCACAGCGCTATAAGGTGGTACAGCCCGAAGAGATTTTGGAGTTTTACCGTGATCTGACTGAGTACGCCGGGTATGAGCTAGAAACCGCTGGCGTGCTCAAAGGCGGACGTAAGTTTTGGGCGCTAGCCCGTAGCGGCTTAAGCACGTCGCTCAAAGGTCAGGATGAGGTGAACGACTACCTGCTGTTGGCCACTTCCTGCGATGGCACCCTTGCCACCATGGCAACGCCCACCACGGTGAGGGTAGTGTGCAATAACACGCTGCAAATTGCCGTCGATGGTACGTCGCAAGCGGTGAAGGTGCCGCACCGCTCGGAGTTTGATCCGCGTGCCGTGAAGCGTCAGTTAGGCATTTCGGTGTCGCAATGGAATGACTTCATGTACCGGATGAAAACCCTAGCGGAGCGTAAAATCACTCGGCAGGAAGCGCAGCAGTATCTTCAGTCGGTGATTTGTGGTGCGGAGAAGCCGCTGGACGATCCCTCTAAACTGCCCAACTACCGAGCGCTGAATAAGGTGCAGAAGCTCTACCAAGGCGAAGGCCGGGGCGCTCACTTGGTGACCGCTAAAGACACGGCCTGGGGCTTGCTGAACGCCGTGACGGAATACGTCGATCACGATAAGCGGGCACGTAGTAACGATACCCGTATGGACTCAGCCTGGTTTGGTCAGGGGGCACAGCTCAAACAAGAGGCCTTAGATGCCGCCCTACAGCTGGTGTCGTAACCATCCTGCTGTGGGGCTTATGCCGCGAGGTACCCGTATGAGCTTTGTTTCCGACGCCATTGAGATGGCTATCACTCGACTAACCAAACAACTGCTAGAACACGACGCTCATAACGCAACGTCGCTGGTGTGCGCCCAGGGCGAGTTTTATCGCGCAGAGATACGCCTGGAGCGTATCGATCCCGCAGACATTGCGCGTCACTTACCCGACGTTCCTCCACTCGTTAAATGACACACCCCATGAACAGGGCTGACTAACCCGCATTTCTCTATTCACATAAAAGGAGGTGCCCCATGGCACAGCGTACTCATGTAGTAAATGCGTCTCCCCAAAAAGGCCCAGCATCTTCTATTCAAGCAGACGCCAATGCTCAGCACTCCCCAAACTCAGCGGCGCTAGAAGCGCATCTGACGGCTGATAGCACCGCCATTATCCAAGTGATTGAGCGAGCTGCCCTCAACCCCGATGTCGATATCGACAAGATGGAGCGCCTGCTGCAAATGCAGGAACGCGTGATGGATCGCCAGGCCATGATGGCCTACAGCGCTGCTATGGCGGCGATGCAGACCGAGCTGCCCAGCATTGAAGAGCGTGGGCAAACCAACAACAGCTGCTATGCAACGCTGGAAGACATTGTCGATAGCGTGAGGCCCATCCTGCAAAAACACGGCTTTGCGGTGAGCTTCCGTATTCAGACCCAGGAACGCGGTATCCAAGTGACGGGCGTGCTGATGCATAAGGACGGCCACCGGGAAGAGACCAGCATGCTATTGCCTGCGGACATGAGCGGTAACAAGAATGCAGTTCAGGCATTTGGAACGTCTACCAGCTACGGCAAGCACTATGTGATGTGCGCCTTGCTCAACATCACCACTCGGGGGCAAGACGATAATGGCCAGACCAGCACACGAACGGTGGTGAAGAGGGTCACCGCCTTCCAGGCGGGGCAGATTCAGCGTTTGATCAGCCAATGCCCAGCCACTACCCAAGAGTGGTTCAGCGGCAAATACAGCACAGCGGTTCAGGTGCCTCAGGCGGATTTCGACAAACTCCGTGCATCCCTCACCAAACGAGCCGTGAAATAGCGGCTCAGCCTGTTCACTCATCGCCACAGGAGGCGTGTATGCAGATACCCACCATGCCACAAGGCTCGCCAGAGTGGCTGGCGGCGCGACTTGGGCGCGTCACCATGTCAGAACTCAAGGCATTGCTGGTAAATGGTAAAGGCCCCGGTGGGTTGGGTACTGGGGCCATCACTTACATGCACCAGTTGATCGGCGAGCGTATGACCGGTGAGCTGGCTGAGCCGTTTCAAGGCAATGCCCATACCAAGTGGGGGCAGGAGCTAGAGAGCGTCGCCCGCTCGCTGTATCGCGATATGACCGGCTCACCGAAGCCTAAAGAAGTGGGCCTGATTCTCAACCACAACGTGGGCTATTCACCGGATAGCCTGATTGCCAAAAACGGCCTGTTGGAGATCAAGACCAAGCTGCCCAAGTTCCAGATCGAGGTGCTGCTCAGCGGGGAAATCCCCGACGAGCACGTGCCCCAATGCCAGGGTGGGCTCTGGGTCAGTGAACGGGAATGGATCGACTTTGTGAGCTACTGGCCGGGTATGCCGCTGTTTGTGAAACGCGCTTACCGGGATGACTTCATGATTCGCACGATTGCCGAGCGGGTTGAGGCCTTTCATGAAGAGATGGAACGGCGCATCAGCCAAGTGATGGCTGCGTGACTTATCCGCTTAACCACAACACTCATTCACTATTAACGACATAGATGCCGGGGCCACCACCCCGGCATTTTTATTTTTTGGAGGTCATCATGCCCCATAGCAAATTCAAAGCAGGTGAAGTGGAAGGCACCTACTTAGTCACGTCACCGGTCACGGAAACTGACATCATAGCCATGGCCAAGCGCTTCGCACGCCGCAAACTCGCCAAAGGCCGCAAGATATCCAAGCCCTCGCAAGCGTTTGAGCACCTACAGCTACTGCTGCAGGACTATGAGCACGAGGTGTTCAGCGTGCTATTTCTCGACAGCCACCACCGTGTTATCCGCTTTGAACAGCTGTTTCGCGGCACTATCGATGCGGCGAGCGTCTATCCATGCAAAGCGCTAAAGGCAGCTCTGGCCTACAATGCCGCCGCTTTAATCCTCATCCATAACCACCCCAGGTGTGACCTAGAGCCCAGTGACTCAGATAGGCGCATCACTGAGCGTCTAAAGGCAGCCCAGGGGCTGATGGATATACGGGTGATTGACCATGTGGTGGTAGGGAGTGATGGGTGTAAGTCATTTGCGGAAATGGGGTATTTATAGGCGAATGCTGGAATCAAATGGAGCTGCCTCGTCGGCAGCTCCATCCTTAAAGCTGCCTTTATTTTTTTCGTCACTATAGTCATCAAATGCTGGCATTAATTGATTTCTGTTATGAGAAAAGTTGCGTTCTTCACACTGTGCTTTAATTCGTCAGTCACCCCAATGTTACGTAGCAAGCGACACTCCGGCTGCCTGCCAAGTGGGAGTGGGAACATCTATGAGTGGTGCAAAAGATTAGACGACGGCGATGCATCACCTTTTTTTGTCGTCAGCTTATCAGGTCGATAGGTGTTTTCGATTGTCCCTTACCTTAAAAAACTCTTAAATTGTACCGATTGGTACTTTTTTTGAGAGATTAATACATGGCTAACGTTTCGCAATATCCAAACCTGTTTAAATCCGGCGTGCTATCGGGTCTCAATCTGACCAACCGTCTCATCCTGGCCCCCATGACCCGCACAAGCGCTGAAGCTGATGGTCGTCCCACTGAGCGTATGCGGGATTACTATCGTGATTTTGCCCGCGGCGGTTTTAGCCTGCTGATTAGCGAGGGAATCTATACTGATGAGCGCTTTAGTCAGGGGTATGACTACCAGCCTGGTTTAGCCAATCTAGCGCAGCAGGAGGCTTGGCAACCGATTGTCGAGTCTGTTCAGACGGAAGGGGCAAAGTTCGTGGCACAGCTAATGCATGGTGGTGCCCAAACCCAAGGCAACCGATTCGTCGAGGACACGGCAGCTCCCTCTGCAGTAGCACCAAAGGGTGAAATGCTTGGATTTTACGGAGGGGAAGGCCCCTATCCAACACCCCGCCCGATGAGTGAGGCGGACATTCAGGAGGCCATCGCCGGTTTTGCGGCGGCTGCACAGCGGGCCCAAGCTGCTGGATTCGACGGCGTCGAGCTCCACGGAGCCAATGGTTACCTGATCGATCAGTTCATCTCTGAGTATTTCAATCACCGTGATGACGCTTGGGGTGGCAGCCTCGAAAGGCGGCTGGCCTTTCCTATCGCGGTGATACGGGCTGTGCGTAAAGCAGTGGGCAGTGATTTTCTAGTGGGTATGCGTCTGTCGCAAATTAAGGTTACCGACTCGAACTATCGTTGGGCGGGCCGTGAGGAGGCCGCCATCATCATGACCACCCTAGAAGCCGAGGGGCTCGATTACTTGCATTTCTCCGAGCTTGACGCCCTCACACCGGCCTTTGAAGGGACAGACAAGAGCTTGGCGGCACTGGCCAGCGAACTGATTGATATCCCAGTGATTGCCAATGGTGAATTGGGGGCTCCTCAGGCAGCCGAGGCAATTATCGCTCAGGGAGGGGCCGACTTTGTGGCTATCGGCAAGGCGGCCTTGGCTAATCACGACTGGCCACACAGGGTACGCAACAACCGTTCGCTGACGGCATTGGACTTCGCTATGTTGATGCCACGTGCGAACTTGTCTAATGAGGACGCTTGGCGGGAGCAACATAATGTCTCGGCAACTCTTGATGTCGGTCGATAATCAGCAAGGCCACGGCCGCAAGGCTAAGGGCGAAGCCACTCGACAACGCATTGTCGAGTCGGCAGCTGAGCTCTTCCACGCTCAGGGCGTCGATGGTACCGGTTTGGAGCAGATCCTGCGTCAGGCCGGTGCAGGCAAGAGCCAGTTCTACCAGCATTTCCGCAATAAAGATGCACTCGTTTGCGAGGTCGCCGTTTGGTGGGAGCACCGCCTCTTTGCGTCTATGGAAGTTCACGAACTAGATAGCCTCGATACGTTAGAGCGGTGGCTTCTGTCCGCCGTTGATCAGTTGGAAGTCGAGCATTGTTATCGTGGCTGTCCGATAGGCACTTTGGCGGCTGGCCTACATGACAATGATGAAACCACCCGTGCTGCTGTTAGCCAGTGTTTCCGGGCACTTGACTCTCGTTTACGTGATGCCCTGCATCAGAGTCAGCAACGGGGTGAGCTTAGCGAGGAGGCTGACCTTGAGGCAATTTCCCATTTCATTCTGGCCAGTCAGCAAGGTGCTGCGACGCTCACCAAGGCCTATGGTGAGAGCAGCGCTGGCCGGCTGGTGATCGTCCAAGCAATGCAATATGTGCGCTCTTATTCGGTAAACGGTCAAGAGCAGTCAGCTAGTGCCACTGCTAAACGAACGCCATCACTGTCAGCAACGACGTTATCTAAGAGCCCACTATCCGGCTGATACCTTGTACATTTAAGTCCACGTCGGTATCGCTCCATGACCTCGCTGGAACATGAGCACGAGCAGGAATGTTCTGAGAAGCCGCAAATTCATTGTCTTACAGACACCATCCCGTGCTTGGATTTAAAGAATATATGAGTATATGAATTTGTCGTATACAACCGTTTTGGTTATATGCAGCAATCGTATAGGATATATGGTCATTCATTTTCCAATGGAGAGATCGCCATGCCCCGTTTCCTTCGCCCTTTGGCAATGCTAACGGCGATATTTGTTGGCACCACCAGCCAGGCTGATGATCACCTCACTACCCTGGAAGTTGGCTACATGCCGATATTACCGGTCGCCCAACTGTTTGTGATGGAAGGAGAGGGTTGGACCGAGGAAGCGGGACTGGAATTGGAGCTAACACGCTTTTCGAGCGGCCCGGCCATGGTTCAGGCGTTGGCCTCTGGCGAGCTTGACGTTATGTATTTCGGTATCGGCCCGGCGATGGTAGCCCGGGCTAACGGCGTCCCCATCAAGGTTCTCGCCTCTAGCATTCAGGAGCAGATCGGTCTGGTGGCACGTGGCGAACTAGCGGACCATTTCGAGCGCGCTGGCGATGATGGTGCGCAGGCTATTGCCAGCTTCACCGCCGCAGAGGGCCGCAAGCCCAAGATCGCCACGTTCCCTCAAGGCTCGGTGCCGGATACCGTGCTGCGCTATTGGTTGATCGAACAGTTAGGTGTGGGTTTGGAAGCCGTTGAGATCGTCGCCATGGGTGCCGATCGTGTCCAACAGGCACTGCTCGCGGGTGCCGTAGATGCCGCCTCTATTTTGGAGCCAATTCTCACCACCGTGCAGCAGCGTGACAATCAGGCCCGCGTGGTAGCCCGCGCCGATGCCATGCTTCCAGGCCAGCCGGGGGCGGTATTGGCTGCTCGTGAAGCCGCGCTGGCGGACCATCCTGAGGCTATGCAGGCGTTAATGGCACTGCATGTACGAGCCACCGAGATGCTCGTTGAAAATCCCAACAGTGCAGCACCTCATGTCCGCGAATTCGTCGGCAAGCGATTGATTCCTCTGGAAACTGTAGAAATGGCGCTCGCCTCTCCCTCATCTAATTACGGTAGTGATCCTCACGCCATTCGCGAGGGCACTCGGCGGATGCATGACTTTCAGATCGAACAAGGCTCTTTAAATGAGTCTGTGGACCTCGACGCCCTGTTTGATACGTCCTTGTATGACGCCGTCATCGCGGAACGTGACAGCAAATGATGGTAGTTATGACTCGCGCCCAACGCACTCTCTATAGTGTACTGGGGCTCATCGGATTTCTGCTTTTCTGGGAACTTTCGCTGCGCAGTGGGCTGTTGCCCGGCAGCTTGGTGCCCTTGCCGTCATCCATTCCCGGCGTACTGTGGCTTGAACTGCTCGATGGCATCTGGTTTGACGTAGTGCGCTCAAGCCTTAGCCACTACAGTGTGGGCGTGTTACTGGGTTCGACTTTAGGCATTGCCGTGGGCATATCGGCTGCGCTGCTGCCCAGGTTTAATGCTGCGCATGCCTGGCTTGCTAGATTGCTACGACCCATTCCGCCGCTGGCATGGATTCCTTTCGCCATCATTTGGTTCGGCATAAATCCTTCTGCAGCCGCCTTCATCATCAGCATTGGCGTTTTCTGGATCAATTACTTCGCCAGCTACAGCGCTGTGCACTCGATTGATCCTGGCTATGACGAAGTGGCACGCGCCTTTGGTCAGCAGCGTTTTCTGGCTCGGCTGACCAAGGTCAGCTTGCCTGCGGCGGCCCCAGGTATTCTCAGCGGTCTGCGTGCCGGACTCGGTCAGGGCTGGATGACCGTGGTAGCCGCTGAGCTGTTCGGCATCCCTGGTATTGGCCAGCGTATGATGGAGGCTTCTAGCCTGCTGGCGACTGATATCGTGGTGGTTTACATGCTGACCATCGCCGCCCTCTACGCAACCTTCGACTTCCTGTTCATGGTAGTGCAGCGCAGATTACTAAGGTGGCAATCATGACCGACACTAGCATGACGATGCACCCGGTGCTCAGCGCGCGGAACGTCAGCCTAGGTTTTGACGGCACCACCATCTTGGCCGGTGTTGATCTGACACTTCACCCTCAGGAGTTCGTGGCCGTTGTGGGTGCTTCAGGGGTTGGAAAGTCGACCCTACTACGAGCATTGGCTGGCTTGCTTGCCCCACAATCGGGACGAGTAGAGATACCCGCCGCCATCACACCAGACACTCGCGCCTGGTCAATGGTTTTTCAGGCACCAAGGCTTTTTCCTTGGCGCAGAGTACGGGGTAACGTGGAATTAGGCTTGGAGGGCCTTTCGCTTTCTAAAGCCGAGCGCCGCCGCCGCGCTTTGGAGCCTCTGGCGCTAGTGGGGCTTGATGAATTCGCTGAACGTTGGCCCCATACGCTCTCGGGTGGTCAGCAGCAGCGGGTCGGCATTGCCCGGGCGCTTGCTGTTCAGCCCAGGGTGCTGTTCATGGACGAGCCCTTCTCTGCGCTTGACGCTATCACTCGGCGCCGACTTCAACAGGAGTTGGTTGAGCTACGTCGACGTACCGAAGCCGCCATTGTCTTTATCACTCACGATATAGAGGAAGCCGTCCTGCTTGCCGACCGGGTGATGGTTCTAGGCAATGGCGAGATGGATCAGCCAGCACGGGTGGTTGAGACCCTTGAAGTCGACATGCCTCTAGATGATCGCCGTGACCATCCCGAATTCGCACCTCTTGTGCAGCGTGTCGAGACGATTATCGGCAACCACTGATCACGCGTTTTTTCTCGGAGATAACCATGCCGCCCCTTCACGTGCTGCTTCACGCGCCCACGCCCGAGGCTTTGATTCGCGCCCGCCGTAATGCCGTCAACTTGCAAAAGGCCCGGCCAGATGCTGAGGTACTGATTGTCGCTAATGCTAGCGCTGTTGCCGCCGCCCTGACCACTCCTGACAAAACCGACCCAATGCTAAGGCTATGCCGCAACTCCCTTGTGGCACAAGGACTCGACAATACCCGTGCCCTCACTGAGGTAGATGCGGCAGTGGTTACACTTGCTGAACTCCAGGCAAAAGGCTGGGCCTATATCCGCGCATAAAACCTTAGCGCTTTGAATGAGTGAATAGCCAAATAAATCGTCTCCACGTGCTGAGCAACGGCTGTGATACTTCCTGAAGTGGGGCGCCTCGTCTATGAATTGACCGCTTAGGCCGCATTGCCAATATTATCAGTGCCCACGATGTAGATCGTAGTTTTGCCCCCGAGGAGGGAGAGGCCAATTCATAGCTGACTGCAGACATCGGCCAAAAGCTGATCTTAATATCTTTCGCATATATGTCTAAATACTTCTGATAACCTAGCCCACTATCTCATTTAATAATTTTTAAGTTAATTTATTACTAAGCGGTATAACGATAAATAAATAGCGATGCCGAGCACTTTAATGATGCTGGTACAAAGAATGCCCCTAGCACTCAAACGAGCGCTAGGGGTTATTCCATTAAAGTGCCTTCACTAACTCGCCGTAATCACCTCCCACACGCAAAACAATGGTCACATCGTTGTCATTACGGTTGCGGAAGAACCAGCCGTGATTGCCGGTGAAAGCAGCTTCAAGCTCACCTTCATCTTCGGGCACGCCACGTCCTTTCTCGTAGCTGATGGAGTTCCCATTGCCATCACCGTGCGTATCAAAGTTGACAGGGCCACCTTCGGATATCCAGGCAAAGGTCGCCACCGCCCCTTCTTGCATAGTGAGTTTGTACTCCGTGCCTTCTCCTGGCGTCAGGGTAAAGCTCACCTCATCGCTCCACGGGGATGCTTCTTCCGCTTGCGTCGTCTGTGAAGCGGCTTCCTCAGTCGCTAATGCCTCCGCCAGTACCATGCTGGTATCGTTCATCACCCTGTCAGAATCTTCAAGTGAAGGTGCAACTGGATCACTCGCTGAGGCTGAGTTGGCTGTTTGGGGAGCTATCTCTGCCTCGGACGTCGCAGTCTGAGCATCAGCATCGTTTACCGGCGCAGGCTGGCGATCACTGACGATCTCTTGAGATGCCGAGGGTTGAGACGCCTGTTGGGCCATGGCTTGATCGTTGGCCTGATCGAGCTTGGCTTCCTCAGCCAACTGGGTCTTGATTTCGCCCATCTCAGTCAGCCCCAACAAACGCCCAGCGCCGGTGGGGTCAATGGCATACTCAGCAGGCAGCACGACGGTGATCAGCAAAGCGACGGCAATAACGGCTGCCATCAGCGTAGAGCGAAGTAACTTACCCGTTGACGGGAGTTCGGCACGGGTTGGAAGATCAGTGTTATACATCGGGGACTCCCTTAATTAGGCAATGAAATAGCCGGTCAGTTGATAACCCACCAGCATAAAACCAGCACACATCATGGCGACGTTGGCGGCATACGCGTAGCGTAAGAAGCCCGTCGTGCGTCGCCAGAAGCCCATCACAATGAGAATGGCGCTCAACGCTAGTAGCTGGCCGATCTCTACGCCTACGTTGAATGCCAGGAGGTTAGGGACGAGACCATCGGACGAGATATCGTACTCAATGATCTTGCTCGACAGGCCAAAGCCATGAAACAGACCGAACACCAACGTGGCGACCTTGGTGTTGGGCTGAAAGCCGAACCAGCGCTGATACGCACCGATGTTATCGAGCGCCTTGTAGACAACGGAGAGTCCGATGATGGCATCGATCAGATAGCTATTGATGCCGATATTGAAGTACACCCCTAACAGCATCGTCGTCGAGTGACCGATGGCAAAGAGGCTGACGTAAATAGCGATATGCTGCATTCGGTAGAGGAAAAAGATGACCCCTAGCAAAAACAGTATGTGGTCATACCCCGTTACCATGTGCTTGGCACCGAGATACATAAATGAGATCAAATGAACACCATAGATCTCTTGGATATAGCCCTGGTCACCTTCAGCCACCGCGTGAGCAACCGCTTCGCCACTGGCTCCCAGTAGCATTAACAGCAGGGTTAGAAAGGCTAAGGCGTGGCGTCGGGCCATCATAGGCAAGCCAAGCACACCCCTTACTTTGGATGGAAACATGCAACCTCCACGGGTCTGTCATTAGTTTGGCCATCCGATGGATGGCCCCAGTCATCACGCGGTGACTGGCCGTGGGGGGCGCTTTAAGCGGTAGACACGACGCTGGGGGGAACCGCGGCGTTCGCCTAGCCGCAGGGCATGACGGACGTTGGGTGCGATGGCAATGCTCGCCCCCAACCGGTCCGCTTGTTCGTGGAAGTGACTGCCACTCTCATGGGGGAATTGGTGACCGTCTTCATGCATGTGGCCATGGGTATGACCATGGCCACTGAGATCACTTGTATGGTCGCTGACTGTGCTCGCCGCCCCATGCGCTTGCGCCTCGCCAATGCTGGTAATGACCAGGCTGGGCAAGAACACTAGTAAAAACATCAGGTAGCCAAGACGGTGGCGCAGCCGATGGAGCATGGAAAAAACAACCAGAGTGAAAGTGACAATTGATAAATACATGCTGCTTCACCGCGAGCGTTGGCAGCATGATACCAATAGATTAACATCCCCCCCTAGGGGGATAGAAACAATGAAAAGGAAAAGAGCATGACACCGCATACCCACCAGTCGCATCCCGATATCATCAAGCGACTCAATCGCGCTCGCGGCCATTTGCAGAGCGTGACGCACATGATGGAAGAGGGGCGCCACTGCCTTGACATCGCGCAGCAGCTCCACGCGGTCGAGAAAGCTGTCCAGCAGGCTAAGCGCGTATTGATCCATGACCATATTGAACACTGTCTGGATGACGCCCTTAGCCCGCTCTCACCGGAACAGCAACACCATGTCGACGATTTCAAAGCGATTGCGCGTTATCTGTGATGAGCTAACGCCAATCCAGTACTTTGGTCTTCCTCACAGGGCAATATCTCCACCGTGATGTGAACGAGAGAAGAACAATGAGCTTGGATATGGCGTTTATATGCCATGGGTGACTCAGGCTCATGGGCCACGATGGAGACGATAGCAGCATAAATATTGGGGCCAATCGACCACACATGGAGATCAATCACACGGGCATCATCGTTCTCAACGGCCTGTTTGACGGCGTTTTCCATCGATTGATGCTGATGATCCAGCAGTACTGTCGATGTCTCTTTAAGCAATTGCCATGACCAGCGGGTGACCAAGATAGCGCCCACGATGCCCATGGCAGGATCCATCCAACCCCAACCCGCATACTTACCCGCCAGCAGCGCCACAATCGCGAGCACTGATGTCAGTGCATCCGCCAATACATGCAGGTAAGCGGCACGACGATTATGGTCATGATGATGGCTGTGGTCATGATCGTGCCCATGATGGTGGTCATGACCGGTCTCGCCTAATATCCAGGCAGAAATACCGTTGACCACCAAACCTATAAACGCGACAAAAATAGCGCCATTGAACGAGATCTCAACGGGTTGAATAAAGCGGCCCACGCTTTCTATCACCATGTACAGGGCGAATACGGCCAACAGTATCGCGCCGGTAAACCCGCCCAACGCGTTGACCTTTCCAGTGCCAAATGAGAAACGGTCATTCGTAGCCTGCTTCCGAGCATAGGTATACGCGAAGGCGGCAATGCCCAGTGCCACCGCATGAGAGCCCATGTGCAACCCATCGGCCAGCAGCGCCATTGATCCGTAGATTACACCCGCCGTAATTTCCCAAATCATCATAGCCAAGGTCAGCCCGACCACAATGAGTGTTCGCGACTCACCGGAGCGTTTATGGTTCTGGCCAAACGTATGATCGTGTTGCCATTGGTCAAGGCGATGGTGATGCATGACGGGCGTACCTAAGGAAAGAAGACCATATTCAGCGTATGCACTATCGAGCATTGCGACGCCACCTATCCCCCCAGGGGGGATAGGTGGGATGTTAGTGGAGAATAGGTGGGTTCACAACTGGCTATGCGATAGCATCGCTTTACTTGTGAATCTATTTGTTTTTTCAGGGCTATACTGTCTGATCTATTCTTTTTCATTGGCTCCGGCAGGGGCCTTTTTTCTTGTATTGACCCGTCCTGAATAGAGTTGACACGTTCCCGTCCTTATTTTGGGAGAGCGTGATGAGTCAACGAGTTAAGCGCACACAGAAAGACTACACTCTGGCCTTTAAACAGGCCGTGGTAGAGCAAGTGGAACGTGGCGAGATGACC
>NZ_JAMZBE010000096.1:0-12894 GCF_024158645.1 Halomonas sp. 707B3 | reverse complement strand
CCAGGCAAGAAGCTCTATCAACGACGCAAGGAGACGGTGGAGCGCAGCTTCGCCGACGCCAAGCAGTTGCACGGGCACCGCTATGCGCGAATGCGAGGCCTAGCGCGCGTCAAAGAGCAGTGTCTGCTGGCCGCGGCCTGTCAGAACCTCAAGAAAATCGCGCAGGCGCGTTGGCGCCGGCTTTTTGGCACGTTTTTACGTCATCTGAGAGCTGATAGGGCTCTTCAGAGGGCGTTATACCCGACGATGGGCAGAAGCCGTGCGATGAGGGTGGTGAGTCAGGCCGCGAGTGTACGCCTGCTCTAAACGCAACGAACCCACCAAAACAGGTGGGTTCGTCAGCAGTCTGAAACCCCCGCGCTTGCGGGGGTTTTTGCGCTTAACGGCCTGAGTCCGGCCATTCGATAGCTTTTTCCTGGCCGCCGGGCAGCACCTGCCAAAAGCGGTCTGGGTCGTCGCCAGGGTGCCAGCCCCCCAGCGAACAGCGGACTTCCACCTGCAGCGCTTCAGCGGCGTGCTGGGCGCACTCCTGGTCGGTGTGCCACGGGGTGTGACCGCTATCGAACCAGAGGCTGGCAAAACCATCCGCGGCGTTATCCACCAGCAGCACCGGGACGCTATCGCCCTGATACTGGCCACGGGTTTTCCACTTGCCTTTTCCTGCTGGGCTAAGGGGCGGTGCACTCAGCACGTCAGCCAGCCAGGCGTTAATGTCATCCAGCGTGACCCGCGCCAGATACACTTCGATATCCGGAAACCGCTCCATCATACGCTTACCTCGTCGGTGGTCAGTAGCGCTTGAAGGGTTGCTTCGTAGATGCGGCTCAGCGCATCCAAATCGCTAGCGCGCACGCGCTCGTTCACCTTGTGAATGGTGTCGTTTAACGGGCCCAGCTCGACCACCTGTGCACCCAGTGTGGCAATGAAACGGCCATCCGAGGTGCCGCCGCTGGTAGAAAGCGCTGGGCGTTCGCCAGTCACGGCTTCTACGCCACGAATCGCCGCCTCTACTAGCTCACCTTCGGCCGTCAGGAACGGTTCGCCGTTCAGCGTCCAGTCGATGTGATACTCAAGGCCATGCTGATCCAGAATTGCCTCGGTGCGCGACTTTAATTCGTCATGGGTGACTTCGGTGGAGTAGCGGAAGTTGAACACCACCTCCACGTCGCCAGGAATGACGTTAGTCGCCCCTGTACCGGCACGCAGATTAGATATCTGAAAACTGGTTGCAGGGAAGAAGTCGTTGCCTGCATCCCAGTGCTCGTTGGCGAGCGCATCCAGCGCCGGCATGGCTTGGTGGATGGGGTTGCGCGCTAGGTGAGGATAGGCCACATGGCCCTGCACGCCTTTCACATGCAGCACACCGCCCAAAGAGCCACGACGACCGTTTTTGATCACATCGCCTAGGCGAGTGGTAGAGGAGGGCTCGCCAACGATGCAGTAATCCAGGCGGTCATTGCGCTCGCGAAGATGTTCGACCACCGCACGGGTGCCGTCGATGGCCGGGCCTTCCTCATCGGAGGTAATCAAAAACGCAATGCGGCCGTCATGATCAGGATAGCGGACGACAAAGCGCTCCACTGCCGTCAGCATCGCTGCCAGGCTGCCTTTCATGTCCGCCGCGCCGCGCCCGCAGAGCATGCCTTGGTCGTCGATGCAGGGCTCGAAAGGCGGAAATTCCCAGTTAGTGTGTGGCCCGCTGGGCACCACGTCGGTGTGCCCCGCAAACGCCAGCACCGGGCCGTGGTGACCACGAACCGCCCAAAAATTCTTCACATCGCCAAACGGTAGCTGCTCGATATGGAAACCGAGCGCCGTTAAGCGCTCGATCATCAGGTCCTGGCAGCCTTCATCGTCGGGGGTCACCGACGCCCGGCCAAGCAGCTCAAAGGCCAGCTTCAGCGTAGGCGACAGTGAGGCAGGCTCAGTTATGGGCATGCAGCGCCTCGTTCAGCGCAATGGCGCTTTTATTGGTCAGGCACTCGATGCGTCCATTTTGTGAGTTGCGGCGCAGCAGCAGGTCGTCTTGGCCCGCCAGCTCGCGGGCGGCAACGGTGTTCACTTCCTGGCCCTGGTCATCCAGCAGCGTCACTTTGGAGCCTGCGGTGATGTAGAGGCCGGCTTCCACGGTGCAACGGTCGCCCAGCGGAATGCCGATACCGGCATTGGCACCAATTAGGCAGCCTTCGCCCACTTTAATGATGATGTTACCGCCGCCAGAGAGCGTGCCCATGGTGGAGCAGCCGCCGCCCAGATCAGAGCCTTTGCCGACCATAACGCCTGCGGAAATGCGCCCTTCGATCATGCCGGGGCCTTCGGTGCCTGCGTTGAAGTTAACAAACCCTTCATGCATGACCGTGGTGCCTTCACCCAGGTAAGCGCCCAAGCGCACACGAGCGGTGTCGCCGATGCGGATGCCGGTGGGCACCACGTAATCGGTCATTTTGGGGAATTTGTCCACGCAGTCGACGGACAGCGTACGGCCAGCCAGGCGCGCCTTCAGGCGGCGCGTGGGCAGCTCTTCGATATCGATTGCGCCTTCGTTGGTCCAGGCGATGTTACGCAGCAGGCCGAACATGCCGGTCAGGTCCAGGCCGTGGGGCTTCACTAAGCGATGCGACAGCAGGTGTAGCTTCAGGTATACCTCAGGGGCGGTTTGCGGCGGCTGGTCGCTCTCCAGGAACATCGCCACCAGCGGGCGCTGGCTAGTGGCCAGCGACTCGGCCAGGGCGGCCTGCTCGGAGTGGCCTGCCGCTTCCAGCGCTTTGGCCAGGCGGGTGCAATCTTCCGGCAGGAAGCTCACCGGGGCATTGCCTGCCGGTGCATCCAGCGCTTCTTTGGCGGCGGCGACCAGGCTCGCATCCGGATTGAGCAGCGGGGCCGGGTAGTAGATTTCCAGCCAGTCGCCCTGGGTGTTTTGGGTGCCGATTCCAAGCGCGAAGCTCAGCATAACGCGTATTCCTTAGAGGTTAGTGAGAGAAAGTGGGTGAGAGAAAGTGATTCAGGGTTAGCCGCTTAGCTTGTCATAGTCGCCATCGCGGTAGCCGATCTGAATGGAGCCGTCGTCGAGCTCCAGTAGCGGCCGTTTCAGTAGCGTTGGGTAGGTGAGCAGCAGCTGGCGCGCCGAGTTGGCATCGTAATCTTTCTCTTCGTCAGAAAGATCGCGCCACGTTTTGCTGCGTTTGTTGATCACCTCAACCAACGGTACGCGATTCAAGATGTGCTCAAGCAGCGCCGCAGAAAGGCCATCTTTACGCAGGTCGTGGGTTTTATACATCAGCGCTTTGTCGTCCAGCGCTTTGCGCGCTTTGCGGCAGGTGTCGCAGTTATGAATGATGTAGAGCGTCAGCATAGAGCCTCCTGTCGTCGTCTTAAGCGGCGCGGCGCGTTAGCCGCGCTCGATCAGTTGGCGAAGGCGCTTGGCCGCTTCTAAGGTCGGCTCAAGCTCCGCCACTAACGCTAAGCGTAGCCGACCTGCGCCAGGGTTATGGCCGTTTTGTCCTGGGCGGCCCATCAAGCTCCCAGGAAGCACGCTTACGTGCTGTTCGCTGAATAGCCGCTGGGTAAAGGCGATATCGTCGCCACCCGGCACCGCAGGCCAGAGGTAGAAGCTCGCTTCCGGAGTGGGAAAATCCATCACCGGGGCCAGCACATCCGTCACCGCGCTGAATTTTTCGCGGTAGGCATCGCGGTTGGTGCGCACGTGGGTTTCGTCTTGCCAAGCGGCAATGGAGGCATGCTGTAGCGGCAGCGACATGGCACAGCCGTGATAGGTGCGGTAGCGCTTAAACGGGGCGAGTAGGTCTGCATCGCCTGCCACGAAGCCAGAGCGTAGGCCCGGCAGGTTGGAGCGCTTGGAGAGCGAGTGGAAGACCACGCAGCGGCGGTAGTCATCGCGGCCAAGCTCGACGCAGGCCTGTAAAAGTCCAGGCGGCGGTGCGTTTTCATCCAGGTAGAGTTCGGAGTAACACTCGTCGGAGGCGATGATGAAGTCGTGCTCATCGGCCAGAGCAATCAGCTGTTTGAACTCGGCCAGCGGCGTGACGGCACCGGTCGGGTTGCCCGGCGAGCAGATAAACACGATCTGCACGTCGCGCCAAGTGTCGGCGCTGACCGCTGCAAAATCGGGGCGAAAGCCGTTCTCGGCGGTGCAGTCCAGGTAGAGTGGCTCGCCGCCTGCCAGCAGAGTGGCGCCTTCGTAAATCTGGTAGAAGGGGTTGGGTACGGCCACTTTAGCGGGGCGGGTGCGGTCCAACGCGGCCTGTACAAAAGCGAAGATGGCTTCGCGAGTGCCGTTCACCGGCAGTACTTGGCGCTCGGTATCCAACCCCGCCAGTTGGAAGCGTTGGGTGGCCCAGGTCGCAATCGCGTCGCGTAGGGTGGGAAGGCCGTTGGTGGCCGGGTAGCGGGCCATTTCTAGCTGGTGGACAATGAGAGCGTCCAGCGCGCCTTGATAGGGGGCATGTTGGGGTTCGCCAATGGTGAGCGGAATGTGCGTCAGTCCCGCCGGTGGCGTTAGGCTCGCTTTGAGAGCGGCCAGCTTTTCAAACGGATAGGGATGTAGGGAATTGAGATCAGGGTTCATGGTGCGTCCGTTGAGAGCTTAAGGGCGGGAGCGGTAGGCAAAACCATTTATCGAACCGCCGATTATAGGCAAGCCCTGGTGCAGGCTCAAACCTAACCACCAGGGCAGGGCGACTTTATGGTTTAGACGCCTAGCACTTCTATCAGCCGTTCACGAAGCTGCTGCTGGCGTTCTGGGTCGGTGAGCGGCTCGCCTGCTTTGGTAGTGATGAAGAAAACGTCCTCTACCCGTTCGCCTAGCGTGGCAATTTTAGCGGCTGAGAGCGAGATATCCTGCTCCATGAAAATGCGCCCTACCCGAGCCAGCAGACCGGGGCGGTCGGGGGCGGTCAGTTCCAGTAGGGTGCGTTCATTGGCCGGATCCTGCTCGATCACCACTTCGGTCGGCACTTTGAAGTGCTTGAGCTGGCGCGGCGTGTGCCGAGTGACAATCTCGGGGTAGTCGTCCGGGTCATCCAGCTCTTCTACCAAATGGCTGCGCATCTCTTCGATGCGCTCCGGGTCACGAATCGGCTGGCCGTGGCTATCCAACACGATAAAGGTGTTGAGCGTCCAGTCGTTGTGCGACGTGGCGATGCGGGCATCGTGGATCGAGAGTCCGAGCTGCTCCATGGCGGCAGCAGTGGCGGCGAACAGGTCATCCACCGAGCGGGTGTGGATGAACACTTTGGTGCCGCCTTCGGCCATGTCGGCGGTGGGAGCACTGATCAGCACCAACGGCAGCGGTGACGGCTGGTGCGCCAGAATGCCTTGAGTCTGCCAGACAATTTCGCTGGGTGCGTACTGCAGGAAGTAATCTTCCCCCAGCGACTCCCAGAGCTGGTCTATTTGGCCACTATCGACTCCGACTGTTTGCAGCAGCGAGCGTGCTTCGGTGCGGGTTTCGCGCACCCAGTCGTCCCGGTCCGGTGGATTTTTCAGCCCACGGCGCAGGGCGCGTTTGGTTTCCGCGTGAAGCTGACGAAGCAGCGACGCCCGCCAGCCGTTCCACAGTGTGGGATTGGTGGCGTTGATATCGGCAACGGTGAGCACGTAAAGGTAGTCCAGGCGGGTCTCGTCGCGCACGATCAGTGCGAAGTCGCGGATCACATCCGGGTCGCTGATATCTCGCTTTTGGGCGGTCATCGACATCAGCAGGTGATGCTCCACCAGCCAGCTCACCAAGTTGGTGTCGTGCTGGGAAATATGGTGGCGATGGCAGAACTGCTCGACGTCCCGCGCGCCGATTTCTGAGTGGTCGCCGCCGCGCCCTTTGCCGATGTCGTGAAACAGTCCGGCTACCCAGAGTAAATCAAGCTTGGGCAGTTGATGGATCAGCGTGGCCGCGACGGGGAAGTCGCCTTTGGCATCTGGCTTGCGGAAGCCGTGAAGAAACTTCAGCAGGCGCAGGGTGTGGGCATCCACCGTATAGATATGGAACAGGTCGTGCTGCATCAGTCCTACGGCACGGCCAAACTCCGGTAGGTACTTGCCAAGAATGCCGTAGCGGTTCATGCGACGCAGCTGACGGGGGACGTTGCCCGGTGCCCGCATAAGGGCCATGAACAGCCGTTGGTGGCGCGGGTCTTCCCGGTAGTGGTCGTCAATCTGGTGGCGGTGGTCGCGAATGAGCCGAATGGTATCGGCGCGCACGCCTTCGATCTCCGGGTGCTTGGCCATTAGCAGGAAGAGTTCTAGCATGGCCGCCGGGCGCTCGCGGAACAGGTTGCGGGAGCGCACCTGGATGTAGCCGCCCTTGGTTTCAAAGCGTTCGTTCAGCTTAACGGTTTCCAACGACTCCTTGCCGCGCAAAATCACTTCGTCGAAGTGCTGTAGCAGCATATCGTTGAGCCCGGCGAGGGCCGTCACGTGGCGGTAGTAGCGTTTCATGAACTGCTCGACCGCGAGCCGCTCGGGGGTATCCCTAAAGCCAAACATCTCGGCAATGGTGCGCTGGTGATCAAACAGCAGGCGGTCTTCGGCTCGGCCTGTGAGCATATGCAGGGCGTAGCGCACCTGCCAAAGAAACGCCTGGCCCTGGCTGAGAATGCGCAGCTCCGCGTCATTCATAAAGCCGTTGGCGACGATGTCGGTGTACTGCTCGGTGCCGAAATGACGCTTAGCCACCCAGCCAATCATCTGGATATCCCGCAGGCCACCGGGAGAGCTTTTTAAGTTGGGCTCCAGGTGGTACTCGGAGTTGTTGTAGCGGTAGTGGCGAGCAATTTGCTCTTGCCACTTGGCTTCAAAAAAGCGGTCGGCGGGCCACAGGTTCGGGGTGCTCAGGCGCTCGCGCATCTTCTCACGCAGACTTTCCGGCCCGGCAATGAGGCGCGACTCCAGCAGGTTGGTAATCACCGTGACGTCTGCTTCGGCTTCCCGCTCGCAGTCGTTGAGCGAGCGAACGCTGTGGCCAATCTCCAGACCGATATCCCAGAGGAAGGTGATAAAAGCGCTCAGCGGCTCCCGGTAGGGGGTATCGTCGTCGTGCTCAAGCAGCAAGAGCAGATCAATATCCGAATGGGGATGCAGTTCACCACGCCCGTAGCCGCCCACGGCCACCAGCGCAACGCCGTCATCGGGCCAAGCATGCTGCGCCCAGGCAATGGCGAGAAGCTGGTCAAGATACCAAGCCCTGCCGCGTACCAGATCGCGAATATCGCTGCCTGCGCGAAAGCGTTCATCCAGGCGTGCCTGGATTTCCCGCAGCGCGGCTTTAAACGGGGCGATAGGAGAGCGCGACCCGGCAAGCTCAGTGCGAAACAGGTCTAGATCATAAAGCGACGTGTCCGGCTCGAACCGGTAGTGGTGAAGGAGCATCAGGCGTTCAGAAAGCTAAAGTCTTCGTCGCTGCGTGCAGTGAGCACGTCAACGCCGGTGTCGGTCACTAGCAGGGTGTGTTCCCACTGGGCCGACAGGCTGCGGTCTTTGGTGACGGCGGTCCAGCCGTCGCGCAGCACTTTGGTTTTGTAGCCGCCCACGTTAATCATCGGCTCGATGGTGAAGCACATGCCCGCTCCTAGGCGGATGTCAGCATCCGGTGCATAGCCGTCGTAGTGCAGGAACTGCGGGTCTTCGTGAAAGTCCGCGCCAATGCCGTGGCCGCAGAAATCACGTACCACCGAGTAACCATGGGCTTCGGCGTGCTGCTGAATCACACGGGCAAGCTCAGAAAGACGCACGCCGGGTTTCACCAGCTCAATGCTTTTATACAGGCACTCTTGGGTGATGCGGCACAGCCGTTCGCCCTGAATGGTGTCGCCCACCACGAACATCACGCTGGAGTCGCCGTGGTAGCCATCCGGTGTGCGCACGGTGATGTCCAGGTTCATGATGTCGCCGTTTTTGAGCTTTTTGGCGTCATCGGGGATGCCGTGGCACACCACGTGGTTGATGGAGGTACAGGTTGCTTTGGGAAAGCCGTGGTAGTTCAGCGGTGCCGGCGTCGAGCCCAGCTCGTTAACAATGTACTCGTGGCACAGACGGTCGATCTCGCCAGTGCTAATGCCCGCTTTAACGTGGGGAGTGATCATTTCGATAACGCTGGCTGCCTGGCGACCGGCTTCGCGCATTTTCTCGATTTCAGAAGGCGTCTTAATAGGAACGTTCATGAATTCTCGATGTGGCTTCTGGGTAAGTGATGGGTCGCAAATGAAAATGCCGAAACGCGGCCGCGACTTCATCTTGGCAATGATCTATGGTATAAAGCCGCGCGCTTTCCTGCAATCGCCATCCAATGCTTCTATACTGGCTGGCGCTACGCGAAAGGGCAACGAGATCGCAACGCAGCACCGCTGGGTTGCACAACAGCAAGCCTTGAAAACACACATGCACCGGCACATGGTCCCGGGTGCCTTTAGCGACGTTCAACGACGCTACTGGTCGGATCCATGGGGTGCGTGGAGGCCTAACCCGAGTTTCAGGAGTTTTACCATGTCTCACGTTAATATGCGTGACCTGCTGAAAGCAGGTGCTCACTTCGGTCACCAAACCAAGTACTGGAATCCGAAGATGGGTAAATTCATCTTCGGCGCGCGCAACAAGATTCACATCATCAACCTCGAGCACACCCTGCCGGCGCTGAACGAAGCGATCGACGTGGTCGAGAAGATGGCGGCATCCAACAACAAAATTCTGTTTGTTGGCACCAAGCGCAGCGCTAGCAAGATCATCAAAGAAGAAGCGAATCGCGTTGGCCAGCCGTTCGTCAACCATCGCTGGTTGGGCGGCATGCTGACCAACTTCAAGACCATTCGTCAGTCCATCAAACGTCTGCGTGATCTGGAAGTGATGCGCGAAGACGGTACCTTCGAGAAGCTGACCAAGAAAGAAGTCTTGATGGCAACGCGTGAGCAAGAGAAGCTTGAGCGTTCTATCGGCGGTATCAAGAACATGGGCGGCCTGCCGGACGCACTGTTCGTGATTGACGTTGACCACGAGCGCATCGCGATTAACGAAGCCAACAAGCTGGGTATCCCGGTTATTGGCGTGGTAGATACCAACTCTAACCCAGATGGCGTTGATTACGTGATCCCGGGTAACGATGACTCCATCCGCGCTATCCAGATCTACGTGAAGGCGATTGCCGACGCGTGTGGTCGCGCGAAAGAAGGTCGTCCGGACGAGTTCGTCGAAGTGACTGAAGAAGCCGCTTCCGCCGACACTAACGCAGCTGCCGAGTAAGGCTGCAGTGGTGCGGCGGGCAGGTTGAGCCGCATCGTGTTAAGAGGGGGCCTTATGCCCCCTTTTTCCCGCTTTGAGTTCGCTCAGGCGGGCCGATCATGCCGGATGAATGCCGGCAAGCGCTCTGCACAGTGATACGCAACGGTCATCTATCGTGCTTATACTCTGTAGCGCGTTTAACTCTCAGTTAGAACCATTTCCGAGGTGAAATCTCATGGCAGCTATCAGCGCCTCTCAGGTTAAGGAACTGCGCGAACGTACCGGTCTTGGCATGATGGAGTGTAAAAAAGCACTCACCGAAGCCGACGGTGACATCGAAGTCGCGATCGAAAACCTGCGTAAAAGCTCTGGTCTTAAAGCCGCGAAAAAAGCGGGTCGTACCGCTGCAGAAGGTGCGGTTGTTACTCGTGTAGCAGAAGATGGCAGCTACGGCGTAATGGTCGAAATCAACTCTGAAACCGATTTCGTTGCCCGTGACGACAACTTCATCGACTTCTCCAACAAGATCGCTGATGCGTTCTTTGCGGCGAAAAACGAAGACGTTGCAGCGGTGATGGCGGGTGACCTTGAGTCCGCTCGTGAGCAGCTGGTTCAGAAAATCGGCGAAAACATCGGCGTGCGTCGTGCCGTTGTCGTGAATGCCGTTGAAGGTGGTCTGGTGGGCGAATACGTTCACGGTGGCCGCATTGGCGTTCTGACCGTTCTGAAAGGCGGCACCAGCGAAGCAGCCAAAGATGTTGCGATGCACGTAGCGGCGATCAACCCGGCGGTTGCGCATCCTGAAGAGATGCCGCAAGAGCAGCTGGACAAAGAGAAGGCAATCATCCTGGCTCAGCCGGACATGGCCGGTAAGCCTGAGCAAATCGCTGAGAAGATGGTTCAAGGCCGCCTGAAGAAGTACCTGGCCGAGAACAGCCTGACCGAGCAGCCGTTTGTTAAAGACCCGAACCAGTCCGTTGCTGAGTTCGTCAAAGCAGCTGGTGGTGAAGTGGTTAGCTTCACTCGCTTTGAAGTGGGCGAAGGCATCGAGAAAGAAGAAGTCGACTTCGCTAAAGAAGTCATGGAACAGGCTGGCCGTCGCTAAGGTCAGAGGTTCCAGTAAGAAGATGGCGTGCGCGCGAGCGCACGCCTTCGTGTATCCGGCCCCTGTGAAATACAGGTGCCACCTCGCCCACCTGTGCCCAGGTCTGCCTCAGGAGAGATGCCATGTCACGTGATGTTCAAGAGTCTACCCCCACTGCTGCCCCCAAAATCGACAAGTCAAAGTCAAAATACAAGCGTATTTTGCTGAAGCTATCGGGCGAAGCGCTGATGGGTGAGCACGATTTTGGTATTGATCCGAAAGTGCTGGATCGTATGGCGCTCGAGATCGGCCAGCTGGTCGGTATTGGCGTACAGGTCGGTATTGTGATTGGTGGTGGTAACCTGTTCCGTGGTGCGGCGTTGAACGAAGCCGGCATGGATCGGGTCACGGGTGACCACATGGGAATGCTGGCAACGGTGATGAATGCCCTCGCCATGCGTGATGCCCTGGAGCGCTCTAATATTCGCTCGCGGGTGATGTCAGCGATTCCCATGAGCGGTGTGGTGGAGCACTATGACCGCCGCACTGCCATCCGTTATTTAACGTCTGGCGACGTGGTGCTGTTCTCTGCTGGCACCGGTAACCCTTTCTTTACCACCGACTCTGCTGCTTGTTTGCGCGGCATTGAAGTGGATGTAGACGTTGTCATCAAGGCCACCAAGGTGGACGGCGTGTACAATAAGGACCCGGTGAAGCACCCTGACGCCGTGAAATACGACCAGCTCTCCTATGACGACGCTCTGGATCAGAAGCTGGGCGTAATGGATTTGACCGCAATCTGCCTGGTACGTGACCATAATATGCCGGTGCGGGTATTTGATATGAACAAGCCTGGTGCCCTGCTTAACCTCGTGGTTGGAGGCAAGGAAGGCACGCTGATAGACAGAGGGTAACAACGTGATCAACGACATCAAGAAAGATGCAGAGTCTCGCATGAAGAAGAGCGTTGAGGCGCTGCACAGCAACTTCAACAAGATCCGCACGGGTCGTGCTCACCCCAGCATCCTGGATGCAGTGACCGTTGAGTATTACGGTGGCCAAGTGCCGCTGAACCAAGTGGCTTCTGTCAACGTTGAAGATGCCCGTACCCTGGCGGTGGCTCCTTGGGAGCAGTCCATGGTGGCCAAGATCGAAAAAGCGATCATGACCTCTGACTTGGGCCTCAACCCCTCAAGCGCAGGCAACGTGATTCGTGTGCCAATGCCGATGCTGACCGAAGAGACACGCAAGGGTTACATTAAGCAGGCACGTAGTGAAGCAGAAAACGCGCGCGTGGCTGTGCGTAACGTTCGTCGTGATGCTAACGGTGATTTCAAATCCTTGCTTAAGGATAAAGAAATTACCGAGGACGATCAGCGCCAGGGCGAAGACGAAATCCAGAAGCTGACCGACAAATATATCGCTGAGATCGATAAGGCACTTGCCGCAAAAGAACAGGATCTCATGCAGGTTTAGTGATTGTTGTTAACATCACTGCCTGCGTTCACTTAGCCACGGGTAGCTCAGCTGCCCGTGGGCCATCGCTTGGCTTACTTATGACTGATCTTTGGTGCGAGAACCCATGACGTCTCCGCAGCTTCCCCAAGAGCAGCCGGGCGGCACGACGCTTTCTCGATCCGAGGAAGCACTGCCGTCTCATGTTGCTATCATTATGGATGGTAACAACCGCTGGGCGCGGGCACGTGGGCTTTCGGGTGTGCGCGGCCACCGCGCCGGTGTCGAAGCCGTGAGAGCGGTGATTGAGCGTGCAGCTGAGCGAGGCGTTCAAACGCTAAGCCTGTTTGCGTTCTCCAGCGAAAACTGGAAACGTCCTGCCGCTGAGGTGAATGCGCTGATGGAGCTGTTTTTGATGGCGCTTAAACGCGAAGTCAAAAAACTTAATGAGCGCAATATCCGTCTGTCGATTATTGGCGAACAGCGTGGCTTTTCCCACGCGATTCAAAAGCATATTCAGCGCGCCGAAGCGCTGACCGCCGAGAACACGGGCATGCATCTGGTGATTGCCGCGAACTACGGCGGCCAGTGGGACATCGCCCGCGCCGCCCGCCAGCTCGCCGAGCAGGTGGCTGCCGGAGAGCTGGCGCCCGAGGCCATCGACGAAGCGCGCTTGGATGCGGCCATGAACACCGACCAAGTACCGCCGGTGGATCTGTGTATCCGTACCAGCGGCGAGCAGCGGCTCTCGAACTTTATGTTATGGCAGCTGGCCTATGCCGAGCTGCACTTTTCGCCCTTGTTATGGCCAGATTTTGATGGGGCGGCCTTCGACAAAGCGCTCGATGATTTCTGCTTACGACGTCGCCGTTTTGGCATGACCGACGAACAAATAGAGGCGCAAGGTGCTTAAACAGCGGATGATCACCGCAGCCTGGTTAGCTCCTGTCACGCTAATTGGTCTGTTTGGATTACAGGGAGGTGCCTTTGCGCTGTTTACAGCGCTGATCGTGCTGTTAGGTACCTGGGAATGGACCAACTTGGCGGGCGTTATCGTCTCGCGCACGCGCCTGGCGCTGGTGGCCGGTATGGCGGTGCTCATGGCCCTGCTGTGGCTAAGCGGCGCTGCC
>NZ_JAMZBE010000095.1:0-13348 GCF_024158645.1 Halomonas sp. 707B3 | reverse complement strand
CCCCCCGCCATGAAACAGGTGCTGCACGGCGACCGTGTGGAAGCCGTGATTCACGAGAACGGCGATAAAAAATCGGTTGAGCCTGAAAAGCTTATTGAAGCCGGTTTAGACCGCTTTGTCGCTCGCGTGCAAAAGCGCGAAGGCCGCCTCGCGGTGGTGCCGGATCACCCCTCGATTCGCAACGTTCTAAAAGCACGCATCAAAAACAGCCTGGATGAAGACTCCATTGCCGACGGCGATTGGGTCGTGGCGCGTTTGGTGCGTCACCCGCTAAAAGAGAACGACCGCGGCTTCTTCACTCAGATTGATGAGCTAGTGGCCAAAGCCGATAACCCGGCCGTGCCGTGGCGCGTGACGCTTGCTCGCCACGCACTGGAGCAAGAGTGCCCGGATGCCGGCAGCGACTGGCCGCTGCACGATGAAGGCCTCACCCGTGAAGACCTCACCGAGCAGCCGTACTTCACGATCGACGGTGAAAAAACCCGCGATATGGATGACGCGCTGCACGTAGTGGCACGCCCGGAAGGCGGCTGGCAACTGAGCGTGGCGATTGCCGACCCCACCGCTTATGTGGAAGAGGGCCACGCTGCTGACCTGGAAGCCCGCGTCCGTGCATTTACCGTGTACCTGCCGGGCCAGAACGTGACCATGCTGCCCGAGCAGCTAGCCGATGACCTGTGTTCACTGTGGGAAGGCCAAGAGCGCCCTGCCCTGGCCTGCACGCTGAACATTAACGCCGACGGCAGCCTGGGCGACTACCGCTTCTTTGCGGCCAACGTGAAGTCCCACGCTAAGCTGGTGTACGAGCGCGTCTCTGATTGGATTGAAGGCCAAGGCGACTGGGCACCGGCAGATACTATTGCCGAGCAGCTACACGCCCTGCGTGAGCTGACCGAAGCGCGTACCGCGTGGCGTAACGAGCACGCGCTGGTATTTAAAGATCGTCCTGATTACGTGTTTGATCTGGATGAAGCGGGCAACGTGCTGGGGATTCATACCGAAGACCGCCGCATTGCCAACCGTATGATCGAAGAGTCGATGATTGCTGCCAACGCCTGCTGTGCGGACTTCCTGGCCAGCCATATCGGCCACGGCATCTTCAACGTGCACCGCGCTTTCGAGCCGGAAAAAGCCGAAGCGGCACAAGAGTTCCTGGCAACTCAGGAAATCGAAGTCGCTCAGGAAGCACTTACCGAGCTTGCCCACTATAAAGAGCTGAAGCGTGCGCTTGAGAGCCGCGACGACGCTTGGTTGGATGCGCGCCTGCGTCGTTTCCAGGGCTTCACCAGCATGTCGGCTCAGCCTGGCCCGCACTTCGGCCTGGGGCTGCCCGCCTACGCCACCTGGACCTCGCCGATTCGTAAGTATGGCGATATGGTCAACCACCGCTTGATCAAGCGTGTGTTGAAGGGCGAGCAGGCTCCGGCAGAAGCCAGCCAACAGCTCACCGAGCAGCTCACCGAGCGCCGCCGCCTGAACCGCATGGCCGAGCGCGACGTGAAAGATTGGCTCTACGTGCGCTACCTGACTCCAGCCGCGCAGAATCAGGACACCTTTGATGCAGAGATCATGGCGATCAACCGTGGCGGCATGCGGGTTCGCTTGATCGAGAACGGCGCGACGGCGTTCGTGCCTGCCCCCTTGATGCACAGTGACCGCGATAAAGTGGTCATTGATGACAAAGAGGGCCGCATCCAGATCGAAGGCGAAGAGCGCTTCAAGCTGGGCGATAGCCTGCGCGTATCACTCACGGAAGCCCGTGAAGAGACGCGCTCGCTGGTTGCCAAGCCTGCCGCTTAGCACTCTCTTCTAAGCCTCACCACACAACAACGGCGCCTTAAGGCGCCGTTGTTGTGTCTGTGGCAGTGATAGGTGGGAGCATTTATCCAGCGTGCTGGTGCTGCAAGAAGAAACGCAGCATTTCCTGAGTGGCATCGGGGCCTTTAGGGTCGGTATAGCTGCCCTTAGCGCTGCCCCCTGACCAGGCGTGGCCCGCGCCGTGAATGCGCCACTGCTCCATGTGAGATTTACCCTTCTCGTTGTGGTGTGTGGTACGGGTATAGGAGTGGCCATTCGCCACTTTTCCCTGCTCCACCGCTGCTCCTGCTTGGCGCGATTGGCGGTACTGGGCGGCAACGCGTTGCGCATTGCTGGGGTGCACGGTGGTGTCACGATCTCCATGAAAGATAATCACGGGCACATCCGATGCCCAATGGGTGCCTTTTGTTTTCCCACCGCCCAGCGGCCCGGAGCCTCCTTGCATGGCACTTAACGCATCGGGAAGGCTTTGGGCGACGCCGTGGGGTAGCCCGGAGTGCACCCCTACCGCCGCAAACAGGTCTGGGTAGGTCATCGCCAAGGTAGTTGCCATGGCCGCGCCTGCAGAAAGCCCAGCCACATAGACGCGCGTTTCATCTAGCCCGTGGGTATCGATGATCTGGCGAGCCATGGCGGCAATGATGGTGGGCTCTCCCCCTTCGCGCTGCTGGTCTTCGGCCTTGAACCAGTTCCAGCATTTCGAGCTATTCGCGGTCATCGGCTGAGCGGGATAGAGCACACAGCACAGCTGCTCTTCGGCTAGCCGGTTCATCTCGGTTCCGGCAGCGAAATCATCAGGGTTCTGCGTGCAGCCATGCAGCATCACTACCAGCGGCAGCGCCTGCCCATGATAGCCGCTAGGGATATACAGTTTGTAATCACGCGACCCCACAGGGTGGGTAAACCGACCGGCAGTAAACGCGCCTGGCTGCGGTTTCTCGCTGGGGTTCGGCGCTTGCTCGGCTTGCGCCATGCCACCACGAAACTTCATCCACTTATCGCGCCATGCTGCCGGCATCTGAATATCACCGGGCGAGAATGTTCCCGCTGGCGACTCAGAAGGCTCGGGCTTCGATACGGTGGCTTCTCCATCAATGACCTCGCAGGTCCCATCAAAAGTATCGCCTTGCTGATAACTGCTGTGCTGATAACTACCGTGCTGAAAAGAGTTATCCGGTGTTTCTGCGCTTCTAACGTCGGGACTGCCGCCCTGGAGAATCGCCATGGCCTCTTGTAGTTTCCCCGCGCGGGTGAGCCGCGTTGCTTCTTCCATTCGCTTCGTCATCGTGGCATCGATCATTTTCAATATCCTTATTCAATGATGGCGTGGTCAGCGCTTATTGAGTGAGACGTTCAGTGGATGCGATCCGCCAGAGCGGCTTTCACCGCTTTGCTGGCATGAAGTGCGCCCAAAACCACCACGGACTCGATAGTGGCAAGGGCCAGCTCAGGCGTCACGTCGTCGGCAATGCTGGCCATGCCCAGCACTTGAATTTGCAACGTCTCCCCGGCTGACTGCACCGCCTCTAGATCCGCACGGCTGTAATGCTCAAGGCCCAACACAAACGCCTTACGGCTTACGGTCTCTTTGACGACCTCGGCATGGGTCGCTAACTGATTACGAATAGCGGTGCGAATCAGATCGGTCCGGTTGGAGTAAAAACCTTCCTGAACCAGCAGGTCGATCTGCCCCAGGTCAACCACCCCCAGGTTAATGGTGATCTTCTCACTGGAATCACCGCCCTTACGGCGTAGCTCATGCACGCTCATGTGTCCTTCCTCGTAGTGCTCAATCATCAATCGGCTGGTGGATGTTGGTGGATGTGAGGCTTCTGAAACCGTGCCGCCAACGTAAGCACGTTACAAATATCAGCACGTCACCATCCTAAAACCATCTAATGGGAATCCATATACCATCCATATAGATGGCATATTAGCCTAGCTCGGCAAACAGTCAACTAATACGCACAAGAGAACGACCATCGGCAACCAAGCCGATAGCTGGCAATGGGGGGTGAAGAGTGGAATGGGATGAAATAGAAAGCTGGAAGCGGTTCGCAGGAAATAAACAGCGGCGGCTCAATTGTCGCCGAATTGACTTATTTCTATCCTAAGGTGATTCGATGACACTCATGTGGCTCGGAGGTTACCTTGCACATCGCCGATGTGACTATGTTTCACGCCCCGGCAAGCGGCGGCGTTCGCACCTATTTACAGGCCAAGCATCGCGTGCTCTCGCGCACACCCAACCTCCGTACCAGCCTGCTGGTGCCAGGGGCTGAGCGTGATAGTTTGGGCGACCACCACACGTTACCAGCGCTGCATCTGCCTCTTGGGCAAGGCTATCGATTCCCGCTGCGCCGCCGCCCTTGGCGTGATGCTTTGGTAGACCTCTCCCCCACGTTAATCGAAGCAGGCGATCCTTACGTTACCGCTTGGGCCGCGCTGGAGGCTGGCCAGCGCTTGGGCGTGCCGGTGGTGGGTTTCTACCACTCCGATTTACCCCACTTGATGGGCGACCGTTTTGGCCGCCATGTTCGCCAACGGCTAATTCGCTACGTGGTGGACCTGTACCAGCGCTTTGATAGTGTGCTGGCCCCCTGCCACGCGATGGCCAACCGCCTCACCGAGTGGGGCGTGCCCAACGTGCGCGTGCAGTCGTTAGGGGTTGATTTAGAGCAGTTTCACCCTTCACGGCGCGACCCCGGCTTCCGTGCGGCCATGGGTATTCCCGCGGATAAAAAGCTGCTGATCTTTGTCGGCCGTTTCTCGCGAGAAAAGAATATCGACGTGCTGCTAGCCACCATGCGGGCGCTTGGCAGCGACTACCACCTGCTGCTGATGGGGCCGGGCATGCCGACTCAAGTGCCTAGCAATGTCACGGTGGTCAACCGCTGCTGCGGTAGCCATGAAGTGGCCCGCGCGCTTGCCAGTAGCGATGCGCTGCTGCATGCGGGCACCCGCGAAACCTTTGGGCTGGTGGCCCAGGAAGCGATGGCCAGCGGCCTACCGGTGATTGGCGCGCGGGCAGGCGCGCTGATCGAGAACGTACCGCTGGGCGCGGGCGTGCTCTGCCAGCCGCTGGACCCGGACGCGATGGCGGACGCCTGCTCCGCGCTGTTTAGCAACGATATTGCCGCCAGCGGACGCTACGCGCGCCATTTTGTTGAGCGCCAGTTTAGCTGGGATAGCGTCATTGGCTCGCTGCTGACGCACTATGTCGACCTCTGTGGACTCGAACAGCCCGATGCCCGTGTCGTCCGTCGCTAAACCTCAACGGCTGCTGCGCTTTCGTCCGCTACACGGCGTTCTACTGCTGGCTGCCCTGGTAGCGCCACTGGTGCTCACATCGCTTGCAGGGGGCAGCCAAGCGTTTGAGCATGTGGCGCAGTTTCCCATTGGCCTACTGGTCCTGATGATCGCCATGGCGGCGCTATGCTGGAATTTAAACGCCGCCCGGCTGCGCCTGATGCTGAACGGCCGCGCTGGCCAGCTTGGGCAGCGCAGCGCGCTGGGCATCGAGCTGGCGGCGAAGTGCGCGCTCTGCGCGACGCCAGGCGGTAGCGGCGGCCCGGCCACTCTGCTGTTATTACTTGCCCAGCGGGGATTTTCGCCCTCAAAAGGCACCGCCGTGTTTCTCATCGACCAGGGGTGCGACCTGCTGTTCTTTCTGCTGATGCTGAGCGGTTTGGTGGCGATGTCGGTTTTCGGGGATGCCCAGTGGCCACACCAGGGGCTGGTGCAGCTCTCGTTACTGGGATTGGCGCTGTTAGCGGTGGGTGTCTCGCTGATGATGGGGTACTTACCCAAGCTGCTGCGTACTCAACGCCAGTGGCTGGCCTGGATTCGCCCTAGCCGCAGGCGCTGGCTGGTCCGGCGGCTGCTACGCTGCCGCCATGCGCTGCGTATGACGCTGGCGCTACCCAAAGCCACGTTGGCAGCGATGCTGGCACTCACAACCCTACACTGGCTGCTGCGCTACAGCTTGCTTTACCTAGCGGTGATTGGCATCGGTGGACATGCCGACTGGCTCTGGACGTTTTTAACTCAGATGCTAGCTATGGCCGCCAGCCAATTCAGCTTTCTGCCTGGCGGCGCGGGGGCGGCTGAAGTGGGGGTGGGAAGCTTGCTGCTGCCCTTGATGGGCCGGGAGCAGGCCGCTGCCGCCGTGCTGGTTTGGCGGCTGATTAGCTACCACTTGTATCTTGCCGCTGGCGCGCCGCTGCTACTGCTCTACAGCGCGCGACTGCTGCGTCAGCGCTAGCCGCCTCACCGCTTTCCTTAACCTCCTCAAACGCAAAAAGGGCACCCAAGGTGCCCTTTTCAGCGTCACGAAAAAAGTGCGCGGCTTACCAGCCGGTTACTTCTTTCAGCGCGTCGCCAATTTGCGCCAAAGAACGAACGGTTTTCACACCGGCGTCTTCAAGAGCCGCAAATTTCTCATCGGCAGTACCTTTACCGCCAGAGATGATGGCGCCCGCGTGGCCCATACGCTTGCCAGGAGGTGCAGTGACACCGGCAATGTAGGAAACCACCGGCTTAGAAACGTTGGCTTTGATGTAAGCCGCGGCTTCTTCTTCGGCGGTGCCGCCGATTTCGCCGATCATCACGATCGCTTCGGTTTTCGGGTCCTTCTCGAACATCTCCAAGATGTCGATGAAGTTAGAACCCGGAATCGGGTCGCCGCCGATACCGACACAGGTAGACTGACCGAAACCGTGGTCAGTGGTCTGCTTAACGGCTTCGTAAGTCAGGGTACCAGAGCGGGAAACGATACCTACGCGGCCCGGCTGGTGGATGTGACCCGGCATGATACCGATTTTGCACTCACCGGGAGTGATCACGCCCGGGCAGTTCGGGCCGATCAGGCGTACGCCCAGCTCGTCGCATTTTACTTTTGCGTCGAGCATATCGAGGGTCGCGATGCCTTCGGTGATGCACACGATCAGCTTGATGCCAGCGTTCGCAGCTTCAAGGATCGAGTCTTTGCAGAACGGTGCCGGTACGTAGATCACGCTGGCTTCTGCGCCGGTTTTCTCGACCGCTTCTTTCACGGTGTTGAAAACAGGCAGGCCCAGGTGCGTCTGGCCGCCTTTGCCCGGCGTAACACCACCGACCATTTGCGTGCCATAGGCAATCGCCTGCTCGGAGTGGAACGTGCCCTGGCCACCGGTGAAACCTTGGCAGATGACCTTGGTGTTCTTATCGATCAGGATGCTCATTACTTGCCCTCCGCTGCTTTTACAACCTGCTGAGCCGCGTCGGTCAGACTGGTAGCAGCGATGATGTTCAGACCGCTAGACGCCAGTTTTTCAGCGCCCAATTCAGCGTTGTTACCTTCCAGGCGAACGACCACCGGGACGTTAACGCCCACTTGCTCAACGGCACCGATGATGCCTTCAGCAATCATGTCGCAACGAACGATGCCGCCGAAGATGTTCACCAGAACAGCTTTCACGTTGTCGTCAGACAGGATGATCTTGAACGCTTCTGCGACGCGCTCTTTGGTCGCGCCGCCGCCAACGTCCAGGAAGTTAGCGGGTTTGCCGCCACTCAGGTTGACGATGTCCATGGTGCCCATAGCCAGGCCTGCGCCGTTCACCATGCAACCAATGTTACCGTCGAGGGCGACGTAGTTAAGTTCCCACTTCGCCGCGTCGGCTTCACGCTGATCTTCCTGGGAAGGATCGCGCATGGCCTGCAGGTCCGGGTGACGGTACAGGGCGTTGCTATCCAGGCCCAGTTTGGCATCCAAGCAGTGCAGGTTGCCTTCGTCAGTGATGACCAGCGGGTTGATCTCAAGAAGTGCCAGATCTTTGTCGTGGAACAGCTTAGACAGACCCAGGAAAATCTTGGTGAACTGCTTCACCTGATCGCCTTCCAGACCCAGCGCAAAGGCCAGCTCGCGAGCTTGGTAGGGCTGTGCGCCGACCAGCGGATCGATTTCAGCTTTGAGGATCTTTTCCGGCGTCTCTTCGGCGACGGTTTCAATCTCAACACCGCCTTCGGTAGAGGCCATGAAGACCACACGGCGGGTAGTACGGTCAACAACCGCACCCAGGTAGAGCTCGTCTGCGATGTTGGTGCAGGTCTCTACCAGAATTTTAGCAACCGGCTGACCTTTTTCGTCAGTCTGGTAAGTCACCAGGTTTTTACCCAGCCACTGCTCGGCGAAGGTTTTAGCTTCTGCCGGGTCTTTAATCAGCTTAACGCCGCCCGCTTTACCGCGGCCACCAGCGTGAACCTGGGCTTTAACCACCCACATGTCACCGCCGATTTTTTTGCACGCTTCTACTGCTTCTTCGGGAGTGTCCACGGCAAAGCCTTTGGACACTGGCAGACCATAATCAGCAAACAGCTGTTTGCCTTGATACTCGTGAAGGTTCATCGATTCATGCCATTGGTTGCATGTGACTCGAACGATGATCAGTTGACTTAACAGCGTATCTGTACCGCCCTGACCATCCCCGTACTTTCAGTTTCCTACAAGCTACCGCGCAGGGCTGAAAGTGTTGCGCCACCTGACGGTGGCGCTTGGTTGTTGCTTAGCGAATTACTTACGCTTCTTACGGTTTGCCATATGAATCGCATGGCCTTCTACCGCAAGTGCCGCTTCGTGCACGGCTTCCGACATGGTCGGGTGCGCGTAGCAGGTCAGTGCGAGGTCTTCAGCGCTAGAGCCGAATTCCATCGCGATCACGCCCTGGGCGATCATTTCACCCGCGTGCTGACCCACGATGTGCATGCCGAGGATACGGTCAGTTTCCGCATCGGCAATGATCTTGGCGCTGCCTTCGGTGGCGTTGTTCGCCATGGCACGACCACTGGCCGCGAACGGGAAGCTGCCGGTTTTGACTTCGATGCCCTTCGCTTTGGCATCTTGCTCAGTCATACCCACCCACGCCACTTCCGGGAAGGTGTAAATCACGTTCGGAATGGTGTCGTAGTTCATCTCGGCTTTGTGGCCAGCGATGATGTCCGCCACCATGATGCCTTCTTCAGACGCTTTGTGCGCCAGCATCGGACCGCGTACACAGTCACCGATGGCGTAAACGCCCGGCACGTTGGTGCGGCACTGGTCGTCAACGAAGATAAAGCCACGCTCGTCCAGCTCAACGCTCACACCGTCAGCGATCACGCCTTTGGTGTAGGGGCGACGGCCAACACAAACGATTAGCTTGTCGAAGGTCATTTCCTGTTCGCCGTTGGCATCGGTGTACTTGACGACGACTTCTTCGCCTTTTGACTCCGAACCGGTCACACGAGCGCCCAGTTTAATGTCCAGACCCTGCTTCTTGAGCAGCTTCTGGGTTTCTTTGGCAATCGCGGTGTCGACCATCGGCAGGAAGGAGTCCATCGCTTCCAGAACGGTCACTTCAGAACCTAAACGGTTCCAAACGCTGCCCAGCTCAAGGCCGATAACACCGGCACCGATAACGCCAAGACGCTTCGGCGTTTCCTGGAATTCCAGTGCGCCGGTAGAGTCAACAATAAGGCCTTCGGTCAGCGGGGTTGGCGGAATTTCCACCGGTACAGAGCCTGCCGCGATGACGATGTTGTCGGCGTCGTAAGTGGTGGTGTTGCCGTCGAGGTCGGTCACCTCAACCTGCTTGCCAGACACCACTTTACCGGTACCTTCGATGGCGGTAACGCCGTTGGCCTTGAACAGGCCAGAGATGCCGCCGGTCAAGTTCTTAACGATCTTGTCCTTGCGAGCCATCATCTTTTTGACGTCCATGGTGACGTCGCCGGCATTGATACCCATATCATCGAAATCGTGCTTGGCTTCGACGAACTTATGCGAGGCTTCAAGCAACGCTTTGGATGGGATACAGCCAACGTTCAAACACGTACCGCCGTGAACGACATTGCCTTCTTTACCAATCCATTTTTCAACACAGGCGGCTTTCAGGCCCAGCTGCGCAGCGCGAATAGCCGCTACGTAGCCACCAGGTCCTGCACCGATAACGATCACATCAAACTTGTCAGCCATGTTGGCTCCTTTAGCTTGGTTGCCTCCCCCCGTTTGGATCTAAACCAGGCAGGAGGCAAAGTGCGATTGCATAGAACGTTACATTAACAGCGAAGGCGGATCAGCGCGCTTCGTTATACGTCCAGCAGCAAGCGAGCCGGGTCTTCCAGCAGCTCTTTAATAGTTACCAGGAATCTTACCGCATCTTTACCATCAATCATGCGGTGGTCGTAGGAAAGCGCCAGATACATCATCGGGCGAATCTCGACCTTACCATTCACCGCCATAGGACGATCCTGAATCTTGTGCATGCCCAGGATAGCGGTTTGCGGCGGGTTGATAATCGGCGTGGACATCAGGGAGCCGAACGTACCACCGTTGGTGATCGTGAAGGTACCGCCGATCATGTCGTCCATGCCCAGCTTACCGTCACGGCCGCGTTTGCCGAAATCGACAATGGTGCGCTCAACGTCAGCAATTTTCATGCTGTCGGTGTCACGCAGAACCGGTACGACCAAGCCACGGTCGGTGGATACCGCAACACCGATATCTTGGTAACCGTGGTAGACGATATCGGTACCGTCGATAGAGGCATTCACGTCCGGGAAGCGCTTGAGCGCTTCAGAAGCTGCTTTTACAAAGAAGCCCATAAAGCCCAGTTTAATGTCGTGGGTCTTTTGGAAAGTCTCTTTGTACTGAGCACGCAGGGCCATGATTTCAGTCATGTCCACTTCGTTGTACGTGGTCAGCATGGCAGCGGTTTGCTGTGCCTGCACCAAGCGCTTAGCGATGGTTTGACGCAGACGGGTCATCGGTACGCGCTTCTCTTCACGCTCACCCTGAACTGCCGGTGCTGCTGCGGCTTTGGCCGGTGCAGAAGACTTGGCCGCTTTCTTAGCAGACCCGTCTTTCACTGCTTTCTGAACATCTTCTTTCAGAATGCGACCGCCTTTGCCGGTGCCTTCGATTCTGGAAACATCCAGATCGTGCTCAGCCACCATTTTACGTGCCGCCGGTGCGAGGATTTTGTCACCGACTTTCTCATCGGCACCTTCATCGTCGCTGCTGGTATCGGCGGCTGCGGGCGCTGAATCACCGCCGCTTTCGCCACCAGCACCTTCAGCAAAGATCGCCAGAACCGCTTCCGATTCTACTTGGCTGCCTTCTTCGGCTTTAATTTCAGCCAGAGCGCCGTCAGCAGGGGCAACAACTTCCAGCACGACTTTGTCGGTTTCGATGTCGGCCAGCACTTCATCGCGCTTAACCGCTTCGCCTACTTTCTTGTGCCAAGTGGCAACGGTGCCTTCCTGGATAGACTCAGGGAAGCTAGGCGCTTTTACATCGTGCTTTTTACCGTCGCCAGCAGGCTTGGACTCTGCTTTTGATTCGGTTTTTTCAGCGCTATCGTTGCTAGAAGAGCTCTTTTCAGAAGAACTCTCTTCTTTGCTGCTAGACGCGCTGGCATCGCCAATTTTGCCCAAGATTTGCTCAGACTCAACGGTATCGCCCTCTTCGGCCATCACGTCGGTCAGGGTACCCGCTTCCGGTGCGACGACTTCGAGCACCACTTTATCGGTTTCGATTTCAACAATCAGCTCGTCACGCTCGACGCTGTCGCCCGGCTTTTTATGCCACGCAGCTACAGTGCCTTCGGCAACGGATTCCGGAAAGGTTGGCGCTTTGATATCAATAGCCATGTCGTTTCCCTTATATGTTCTCTAAATCCGGTGGGCGCTTATAGGTTAAAAGCGTCTTCCACCAGCTGGCGCTGCTGTTCAGTGTGGACGGACATGTAGCCCGCTGCCGGAGCAGCCGAGGCGGGACGCCCTGCGAATTTCAACTCACGTCCTAGGCCGTCTTTCAACATATCGGCCACGGCACGCATGTGGTGCTGACTGGAGTACCAGGCGCCCTGGTTCAGCGGCTCTTCCTGACACCACACGATGTCTTCCACATTGGCATACGCCTGGAGCACTTCCAGAAGCTCTTCTTTCGGGAAGGGGTAGAGCTGCTCTAGACGAATAATCGCCGTATCGTCACGCTCGTTCTCAGCGCGCCAGTTAGCCAAGTCGTAGTAGACCTTACCAGCACACATCACCACGCGAGTCACTTTGTCGGCAGCGAGGTTCGCTTGGTCCGGCAGTACCATATGGAACTTGCCGTGGGCGAGATCTTCCAGGCTCGACACTGCTTCTTTGTGGCGCAGCAGCGATTTCGGCGACATCACCACCAGCGGCTTGCGCAGCGGACGGATGACCTGACGACGCAGCAGATGATAAATCTGCGCGGGCGTGGTCGGTACGCACACCTGCATATTGTGCTCGGCGCACAGCTGCAAGAAGCGCTCTAAACGGGCAGAGGAGTGCTCAGGACCCTGGCCTTCATAGCCATGTGGCAGCAGCATGGTTAAACCACACAGACGGCCCCACTTGGTCTCACCCGAGGAGATAAACTGATCCACCACCACCTGGGCGCCGTTGAAGAAGTCACCAAACTGCGCTTCCCAAATAACCAAGTCATTCGGGGCGGTGGTCGAGTAACCATACTCAAACGCCAATACGGCTTCTTCTGATAGGAAGGAGTCGTGAATGGTGAAACGTGGCTGGCCGTCAGACATGTTCTGCAGCGGCACGTAGGTGGAGCCATCTTTTTGGTTGTGCACCACCGCATGGCGGTGAGAGAACGTACCGCGACCCACGTCCTGACCGGTAATCCGGATCGGATGGCCTTGATCCAACAGCGTGGCGTAGGCCAGCGTTTCTGCAAAGCCCCAGTTGAGCCCCATACCGCCCGCCTGCATTTTGCGACGGTCTTCATAGATCTTGGCAACTTGGCGCTGAACATCGACACCGTCGGGAATGTCGCACATCTTCGCGGCTAACTGCTGAAGGCGCTTCATATCGAAGGTGGTATCGGCATCGCCGGTCCACTCGTGGCCAAGATAAGGAGCCCAGTCCACAAACAGAGAGGTGTTGGGTTCTTGTACCAACGCATTGGCAACGTGGTTACCTGCCACAAGATCATCGCGGTAGGTTTCAATCATCGCCTTGGCGTCTTCTTCAGAGATGACGCCCTGCTCTACCAAACGCTGCGCGTACAGGGTACGCGAGGAAGCGTGGTCTTTAATTTTGGCGTACATCATCGGCTGGGTGCCTGACGGCTCGTCAGCCTCGTTGTGGCCACGGCGGCGATAGCACACCAGGTCAATCACAACGTCTTTCTTAAACTGCTGGCGGTAATCCAGCGCCACTTGGGTCGCGTGGATCACTGCATCAGGATCATCGCCGTTGACATGGAAAATCGGCGCCTGAACCATTTTAGCAATGTCAGTACAGTATTCCGTGGAGCGTGCATCCAAGGGGTTAGAGGTCGTAAAGCCCACTTGGTTGTTGATGACGATATGCACCGTGCCGCCCGTTTTATAGGCACGGGTTTGAGACATCTGGAATGTCTCCATCACCACGCCCTGGCCGGCGAAAGCGGCATCACCATGGACGTTAATGGGCAGTACTTTACTGCCTTCGTCGTCGTTACGGCGGTCTTGGCGGGCGCGTACCG
>NZ_JAMZBE010000094.1:0-13460 GCF_024158645.1 Halomonas sp. 707B3 | reverse complement strand
GGTCTGGGGGCCTCCCCCCTGGCAACCGTGCCATATAGCCGCTGTGTGCCGCTGTAAGCTTCGTTTATGCTTTGAAACGAGAAAGCCCCACCTAAGGCGGGGCTTCAACAGCTACTAATGGTACAGAGCTTTAACTCTCCGATAGCGCTTTAGCGGTACGGAAAATCACTTCAATGCCTTTCGCGAGCTTGTCGTAATCCGTCCACTCTTCAGGTGCGTGGGAGATACCATCTCGGCTGGGCACGAAGACCAGCCCCACCTGGGTGATTTTGGACAAGATCATAGCGTCATGGCCTGCCCCACTGGGCATATGACGCCATTTAAGCCCAAAGCTGTCGGCGTCATGGGCGAACTGCTTCTGGATGTCTGCCGACATGGGGGTCGATGGGATCGTGATCTTCTCGCTAACGTTATAGGTCAGGCCGCTGGGTTGAAGCTGCTCTAACGCGGTGTTTAAACGCTCTTTGATCTGGGCAACGCTGTTGGCACTGGGCGAACGAATATCCACACTGAACGAGACGCTATCCGCAATCACATTGGCACCGCCAGGTTGCGCGGTTATGCGCCCTACCGTACCTACTGCGGCGTCATCCACCGCTTTTACCATCTCGGGTAGCTTCGCAATGATTGAAGCGGCCCCTACCATGGCATCTTTACGGGCGTTCATGGGCGTGGTGCCTGCATGCCCCGCAGCCCCCTTCACCGTTACCTCTACCTGGGAGAGCGAGACGACTTCGGTCACTATCCCTACATCCTCTTCGTGCTGCTCTAGCACTGGCCCCTGCTCAATATGCAGCTCTAGAAAGGCATGAATAGAGTCTGCTGCAAGCGCTACTTTGTCAGCATGAGAAGGGTCTAACCCAAACGTGGACATTGCTTCAGCAACGGAGACGCCGTTCGCGTCTTTCAGCTCTTGCAGGTCTTGCTGCGATACTTGGCCAGTGAGAAGCCGAGAACCTAAAAGACCGCTGCCAAAGCGCCCGCCCTCCTCTTCAATCATGGCAATGATTTCGACAGGTCTTTCAGGCTTTAGGCCAAGCTCTTGGAACACAAAAGCGGTTTCTAGCCCCGTCACCACACCGGCAGGGCCATCAAATGCGCCGCCGTTGGGCACCGAGTCAAAATGTGATCCCACCAATACCGGTGGAAGATCCGGATTTTGGCCCTCTATTCTGCCAAATAGGTTGCCAACGGCATCCTCTCGGGTTTGAAGCCCGGCCTCTTTCATTTTCGTTAACAAGTAGTCTCGTACACCACGGTGCTCTTCACTGTATGTCAGGCGCGTGGTTCCTTTGCCAGGTGTCGAGGTGAATTGTGCAATCCCTTCAATCATCTCCTGGATACGGGTTTCGTTTACATGCTGCTTAGTCATCAAATAAATCCTACAAAAATGCCCGCAATAACGACCGATACCATGGTCACGGTGACAAAACCGGCGACCAACATTGAGGGCAACATATGGGCGGAAAGTGCGGCGCGCTCGTCCTCGTCGTCCGTCAGGGTGTTCACGACTTCATTGGTGATCACATAGTCAGCGGGGAAACCGTAAAGGGCGGTGAGTGAACAGGCAAAAGCCATGGCTGGCGTCATACCTAATAACCGGCCAGCGATGTAGGAGAAGCAATACATACCCACAATACCGATGATGATGGCACCAAACATAGGGGCAGCGAGGTCCAGCAACATCTCAGGCGTTGCCCGGTTGAGGCCGCCAAAAATGAATAGCATCAGCACCATGATAACAAAGCCAAAAGAGTTAGCAGACTGAAGCGGCTGACGCTCTAAAAAACCACAGGAGGTAGCGAGCACTCCGCCAATCAGGCAAAGCACGAAGGGGCTGATATCAAAAAATGGCTGGATCAGTTGCGCGACTCCCCAGGCTAGAAAAGCCACCACCCCTAACCGGAAAAGCTTGAAGTACGTTGTGTTATAAGCAGGCGGAAGCTTCTTGAATAAACGCGGCTGGTGAGGGTCATGGTCTGCTGAGCCGGTTTTACCATCGCTTTCGGTTTTCCATTGGCCCGAGCGATAGAGGCCTAACACTCGGCGGCCTTCCCGCTGGAGCATCATGGAGGTTAAGGGGTAGCCGATAAAACCTTGCATTACATAGATGAGGATAGCGAGCACAGCCAGGCTCTCAAGCCCCGCTTCAGACGCCGCCTGTGACATAATTAAGGACGATACAATGCCGCCTGTCAGTGGCGGTGTTGCCACGATGATTGTTTGATAATCCAGGAACAGCTGGCCCACAGTGAACAGGAATACCCCAATACCCGCGATCCCAGTCAGGGCAATCACTACGGTCCGCCACTGTCGTTTCAGTTCATCAATCGACAGTAAGGTGCCCATGTTCGTGATGAGCAGGTACATCGCTAGATACACAACAGGGGTCGGAATACCGGCAAGCTCAACGATATTTTCAGGAAAGAACGTCCAGTAACCCAGCAGGAATAGGACAGCGCAGATGAAGACGGAAGGCAGTTTGGATTTGGAACGTGTGGCGGCGACATCGCCAACGTAGAGAATAAACGCGAGTATTGCGAAGGCTGCTAATTGTGGCATGTGAAGCCCTACTTTTTTTAGGTTTGAACGCAGCTAGTTAGGCAAGATTAAATTTGTAATGCGCTGCGTATGAGATAAAGCATATTTTCAATATAGAACCATATGGATCTATATTGCAAGAGGATGATGACGTGCATACCACATGGAAAGGAATACAAGATGTCTGACAAGGGGCTCTCAATTTTCGAGGAGACCTTCTCCTCCGACCTCTGCTACCTGATGGCGATGAGTCACATTGTGCTGGCCAACAACCAAGTCACTAGCCGCTTTATCGAGAAAAACTACGATATGCCGGTACATGCCTGGTCAACACTTTATGCCACCGTCTATTTTCCAGGCATTCTCGCTAAAGAGGTCCAGGTTCTGTTCCCACGCCCTCAGAATTCCATCAGCCGGGCCATCAAGCTGCTTGAGGAGCGCCAGCTGATCCGGCGCGAGGTAGATAAAAGCGACACGCGCGCGAAACACCTCTTCCCTACTGAGGAAGGGGCGGCGTTGTTAGCGGGCATAGAGGAGAAAGTGAAACAGCGTCAAGAGGAGGTATTTGGTGTGCTAACGGATTCCGAAAAGGAAACCTTTCTACGCTTGTGCCGAAAAATCATTGATAGCGACACGCTGAACAGCTCAGCAGCCTTTGAGGTGTTTTAAGCGTTGGCCCTTCGCGCAGTCGATGTCTTCCGCGCAGGTATGAACGCCCTCGGCAACAAAGCAGAGTAAACACTCAAGTACGGTAAGAGAGCCTACCCCCTTAGGGGTAGGCAGGTGGTATATGGAGGTAATCCCGCAGCAATTCAGGCTTTTATCGCTCAAACTGAGGCTCCCCAGAACCCGCCTGCCGGGTCGCGTATATACCTATTTGAGGAGCCTGTAGAGCTACCATGAGTCACGTTATTGAACAGCTAAATTTCTTGCGTAAGGCCAATGGGTCTTGTGTGAAAGGCCACGAAGCGCTGCGAATCCGTCAATGGCGTGGTAACGCATAAACGGCTAGCCAACCCCACGCTTAGCGCTGACACCAACGTAACCGAAAGGGATGCTGTTATCCCATCGCTCGATGCATGGTGTGAAGCACTTTGTCGAGTGTGGCCACTAACACCGGTTCACATCGTTAAACTCCATCAAGGTGAGTTTCAAATTAATGAATGTCTCCATACTCCGCAGAATGCGGGTTCGTTCCCAGATCCTATTGCTTCTGGCCCTACCGATGCTGGCCCTGTTATGGTTTGCCAGCACCGAGGTTATCGAGCGGTGGAAAGTCCGTAACGAGATGACAGCCCTGGTTGAGCTGGTCGAACTCTCTATTCCTGTTGGCGCTATTATCCATGAGCTAGAGAAGGAGCGCGGGGCTTCCTCTGTTTTTCTCGGCAGCGAGGGCGTCCAGGGGCGCAGTATGCTTAGCGAGCAGCGGCGGCTCACTGATACAGCCAGACAAGCGCTTAACCTCTTACTTGCCGACTTCGAGGCCGAGCGCTTCGGCACCTACTTCGAAGAACAACTCGCCGAGGTTATTGAGGCGATTAGCCGGCTAGACAGGACGCGAAACACTATTGATCAACAGGGTATGTCGGTCAACGAAAGCCTCCGCTATTACACAGAAACCATCAATCACCTCCTCCATATTGTCACCGCGACCGCAGGCCAAAGCCCCGACGTTGACATCGCGGGCAAAGTGAATGCCTATGTCAACTATGCACTCGGCAAGGGAGCTGCTGGCCAGGAGCGCGCCAACGGCGCCGCCCCGATCACCGTTGGGCGTTTTACCCCCGAAGAGCATCAGCGTTACTCACGCCTCGTCGCGAGGCAGAACCTCTACCTAGAGCTCTTCGCCAAGCAGGCGGATCAAGCGCTCATCGACACCCATGAGCGTATTGTGCAGGGCCGTGACGTCAACGAAGTCATCCGTATCCGCCAACTAGTTTTGGATGGGGGCCTGACAGGTGAACTAGGCGGCACCGAAGGTTCCTATTGGTATCAGGTCAGCACCGCACGCATCGACCTGATGATGGAGGTACTGGAACAGATTAACGCGGATCTGGTCACCAGTGCTAAGGCGCTTCGCCACCAGGCGCAGGTCGCCTTTCTGCTTATTGCACTCTTTAGTGGTTTAGTAGTGGTGATTTCCATTTTACTGGCTGCACTCATCGTGCATAACCTGCTGCGTCAACTCGGTGGAGAACCAGCCTATACGCAGGCAATCGTTCGCCGTATCGCGGATGGCGACCTCCAGGCCGTGCCGGAAGTACGTCAAGGGGATACGGAAAGCCTGCTTGCGGCCGTTAAGGAAATGGTCGAAAAACTGAGGACAATCGTTGGTAACGTTTCGACGGCGGCAGGCAACGTGGCCATTGGCTCTAAACAAATCGCCACTGGCAATACCGACCTCTCCTCCCGCACCGAAGAGCAAGCTGCCTCGCTAGAGCAGACGGCTTCTAGCATGGAGGAGCTCACCACCACGGTGAAGCAGAATGCCAACAATGCACATCAGGCTAGCAAACTGGCCCAGGATGCCTCGAACAAGGCTGAACAAGGGGGCGAGGTCGTAGAGCGTGTCATCAAAACTATGCATGGTATCGCCAATAGCTCACGGCAGGTTGCCGATATCACCGGCCTAATCGACTCTATCGCCTTCCAGACCAATATCCTGGCGCTCAATGCCTCTGTCGAGGCAGCACGTGCCGGCGAACAGGGGCGCGGCTTCGCAGTGGTAGCCGGTGAAGTTCGCAACCTAGCCAGCCGAAGTGCCGAGGCTGCCAGTGAAATTAAGACCCTGATCGAAGGGTCGGTGGTTCAAGTACAGGATGGCACCACCCAGGTGGAGCAGGCCAGCACCACCATTCAAGAACTAGTGGTCGCCGTGCAGCGTGTAAATGGCATCATTAATGAGATTGCCACCGCTTCCAGAGAGCAGAGCGATGGCATCGAGCAGGTCAATCAGGCGGTTAACCAGATGGACCAGGTGACTCAGCAGAATGCCTCACTGGTACAGGAGGCATCGTCCGCCGCAGTATCACTAGAAGATCAGGCCAGTCGGCTAGAACAAGCCATGGCTTTCTTCAAGATCAATGATAACCGGGAGCCATCAGCAAAGAGGTTACATACCAGCGCCTCCGCCTCGTCTGCTTTACACAACGGACGCACGAACTCTGTTAAGGCAATGGCCAAACCTTCCTCGCAATCCCGTCAAACGGATAATGAGGCTGCATGGGAGACGTTCTAAGCAATGGGGCCATCCGGCCCCATTCTTTTGAGAATACAATTCTGAAGCAAGCGTTCCCTATGGGGGCGCCTGTGGGGGCGAAACGAAGAAACAGTGAATAAGATAAGGGGAGCCCCTGGCAGGAGTCGAACCTGCGACCTGCCGCTTAGGAGTTGCCTAATATATTTTTGTCGGCAGTGAAGCTGGTAGCTATTGAAAGCAATGATATATACGCCCTACTTAAAGGGCGGATGCAGGTTCTGAGTGCCCCCCTACTGGTTAGTGAGTGGGCTTGCATGATGGTTAGCCATCAGTGCGCTTATCACTTCCGGACCTTTAAAGCCAAATAGCTTGCGTGGTCGTATATTCAGTTTAAGGCAATCGCGTCTAGTTCTTCATGGCTATACACGGAGATATCCGTCCACTTCGGTAGGTATTGGCGAAGAAGGCCGTTGATGTTTTCGCTAGCGTGGACCATTTTCGCGAGAAAAAGACAGCCACTGCGGAACTCTACTAACTCACTTTAGACGCATTGTTCTTTCCGTTAATCAGGTCGCCTTCCCAATGGCCGGGCATTTCACATTTACTCGCCTAGGGTGGCCGCAAGTGGATAGTGAACATGTCAAGGATTTGGTCACGACGGCCCACTTCATCAGAGGGTGACGTCGACATCGTGGCTTGCGTTGAAGACGAGTTGCTACCATTTTTTTACCAATGTCCGATAATGGTGTTAGGGACACTAATTGAGGAGCAGTAGCGGTACTTACTTGCAGAAAGTGAGGTGCTGGTTTTCTCAGCATAAAAGCCCAAGAGACTTACCTCTTACTTATCAAAAGGATGGAAGAAACGCTGTTCAATCTAACTAACAGCCTCCCTCTCACATCAGGAGCATGATGTCTGTAGATAGGTCAAGGTCTACATATTCTAGGCCAACAAAACATACTATCGTATACGCAGGTGCCTATCATGACCCATCCCGCCCTCTACTCAAACCCCTCCGCGGCCGTGATTCGGGCGCTGCTCCAGCACAAACATGTGGTTTCTCTGTACGCCAAGGATATGGCTTATCCTCTAAAGGCAGTCGTTCACGAGCTTGACTTAGACACTGGCCGCTTGGTTCTAGAAGTAGAGTATGCCGATAGTGATATTGAGCGTTATCTCACTAATGGCGGCGTCAGCTTCGATCTGGAAGCGTTGAAAGGCTCCCAAGCCATGGAGCGTGAGACTTACAGCCTCAGCAATGTCGCCGCTAAGCTACTAAAAACTGACAGCACACTTTATCACCTAGAGTGCCAGCTCCCAGAGTCGGTTTTTGTGAGCGAGCAACGCGGGGCGGTCCGTATTCCTTTTGTTCTGGGTATGCATGTACGCGTTAGTCTTGAGATCTATCTTCATGAACTCAGCGTGCCAGGCCGGCTACGCAATTTATCGGTAGGTGGCTGCATGGTCGATATCGACCTAGCAGAGAGTATTGCGATTGGCGTGGGTCAGGAGATACCCGGAGTCACTCTCGAGTTTCCTAATGGCGAGAGCTTCTTTGCTGAGGGAAAAGTGTGCCATATCCGCCCCTTTGGCAACCAGGGTTATGCTGCCGTCGGCGTCCAATTCATTAACATGACTACTCCTCAGACAGAGGCGCTATTTCGATTTGTGTCAGAGTCCGAGCGTGAGGCCTCCTACCGCACTGGGGCTAAGGATAAACTGGACTACCACTCTTCACTGTTTATCCCTGGGGCGAAGGAGCAAAAACTTTTACAGCGTGAGACCCATGGAAACGAGAAACGGACACGCCTATCACCAATGGAACGGGGTGTGATGGAAGTGGCTCACCAACTCCAGGTGGGACTCATGTATATGAAGGCCCGTCATCTGTTTCCCGGAGTGATCTTTTACGACTGCGTTGACACTCTACGCTATCTAGTCGAGCAAGATCGCAAGGCGTTTCTCTATGCGTTATCTTTCTTACGTGACGAACCGGACTGGGTTCGCCATGCCGTACAGGTGACGGCTCAGTTAGCCGACATGATGCTGGCGCGTGATCCGCACTCCTCACGTGTACGTGAAGCCATGCTAGGGGCGTTGCTACATACCCTGGGTAAACCACTGCTGGTCAACGCTGAGTTACCATCGCTTAAGATCAACATGAACCCAACGCAGAAGGAGATTCTCAGAGGTCACGTGACCGTGCTTTGTGACAAGCTGAAAGAGCTTAAATGGACACCTAGTTCCACTTGCCGACAAGTCATTGAGAATGCTAACGAGCGTCTAGATGGCTCGGGCTACCCGGCGGGCAAGCGAGGTAATGAGCTGTCTGACCTAGTGCGTCTAGTTTCCGTGATTAAAGCAATCAACAAACTGATGCATTCGCGCAACGGCATCCCGCCCCATACACCGTTGGATGCTTATCGTATGATTCATGAGGCTACTACTGCCTATGACAGAACAGTGCTGGTGGAATACATACAGGCCTATGGCCTCTACCCTATCGGCAGTCTAGCTAAATTCTCGGGAGGATTTCTCGCTTGGGTCATGGATATCGACAGCAAGTGCATGCCAACACAAGTTCATATTGTCAAGAATCTACGCTTCCCTGACACTAACATTAGCAGTGTCATTGGCAGCGACGATTTTTCACAGCTTGGAAAATTGGAGGGTATTGTTAACCCGGCCGACTACGGCGTAAAAGTCGTGAAGGCATAACCCAAAACACTACAGTGGTTATTCTGTTGCCAAATCCGAAACGGCTCGGTTACGCCCAGCACGTTTTGCAGTGTAGAGCGCTTGATCAGCCTGAGCCATCATTTGGCCCAATGGGTCAGAATGGTTCTCAGGCTGGCGGGCAATACCTAGACTAATCGACATTTTTATCGGCAAGGACTCTTTACTTCCAAGCACTTTAACGTAGAAAGGCTCATCAGCTACGCTTCTTCGTAGGCGTTCTGCCAACACGATGGCTTGATCATCCTGCATATTCCTGGCGAGAACAGCAAACTCTTCACCTCCTAGACGTACAAGCCAATCATCTGCTCGAAGCTCATGCTGTAGTCGCTCCACCATTAACTTCAACAGGGCATCCCCAACCGGATGACCATAGGTGTCGTTGACCTGCTTGAAATGATCAATATCAAACAGAATAAAGTGTCTTGAACTCTTAACATGTGTGTCTGCTTCAAGGTAGCGCTCTAAGCCTCGTCGGTTAAGAGCACCGGTTAGAGCATCTCGTTCGGAGTCAGCCTGCACCTTCTCTTCATGCTGTTTGCGCTGCCTAATATCGACCAGCAAGCCGGCCACAGCAACCGGCTCCCCCTGTTCATTGCATTGAAACTCGGCAATGATTTCGTGCCAAACCCACTCTGAATTGTCGAACCGTACTCGAGCATCTAGGCGCAACTGGGTAGGTGTTACATCACTATAAATCTTCCTTAAGTGAGACCAGAGTCTAGCTCGATCTTTCTTATGGAGACGGGCAAGCAAACGCCTCAGTGGCACGCGCGGATAAGTTTTCGGATAACCCAGTGTCGATTTTAGTGTTTGTGAACACCATACGCGCCCATTGCGCAAACTGATTTCCCAGACACCGCAGTCGGCCACCTTGTGAAACAGCTCTATCTGACGAGAACGATGGCTCAGTTGGTAACGGTAGAGAGCCGCTGCGATCAATTGTCCGGCGGCGGTTAGCAAGTCAAGACCCGGCCCTCTCCAGCTAACAGCACGCTCACAGTCATCGACTCCCAAAGTGCCCCACCAACGATTATTCACAAAGATAGGCACTGTTGCCATGGATTGGATTCCTTGGCTTTCAAGATGTCGCCGCAGTGGTCCGGCAGGCATGATGGGGACACAGATATCATGGCATCCTCCCAACTTGCGCTCTTCGACTAGCTGGCGATATTCGGGGTCCTTGAGAGAGGAGGAGAAGAAGCGAAAGCGCCGCTGGCTCAACTGACGATAGCGATCGGAAGCGGCCCATTCGAAGACATAGTCTTGAATTACCGCCTCAGGCTGTATCTCCAAAAGCTGGAAAATCCAAACACGGCTAGCCCTAGTCGCAGGACCCAATTCAGCTAACAAACGATCGACACCGTCTGCCCAGTGCTCTGCGTCCATCAAAGCACTACCCCCCTGCTCAGTGCTGCTAAGCAATCACAGGCATTGACCGGCACCGAGAGAACAAGGGGCGCTGCTAAAGAGTTAGGGGATCGGCTCATTGGACGCTCTTGTTTTATCAATAAGAGAGCTATTGCAGATAGCATCGTTAATCTTATCCTGCAAGCCAACCCTATTAAACTCACAGAATAGAATCTAGAACCATAATTGACGGTTCTGGTAATTTTAACCAGGTCGTTAACCAACAAAGCGTAAAGGCAACGCTGGCTATAACCCCGCCGCTCCACGATGGCAACGAGTGCGAACAATACGGCAGCACCCAGAAGATACCATTGATTATTTTTCGATCATCCCGCTTGAGCCTGCCCATGATTTGAGGGGCGACACGATAATTTCAACCTATGCCCTGCCGTCATCAGAGTTCTCGTAACGTTCAACCACTCCTTTCCCCTATGCTGCTTTTGTAAAGAGGACATTAGCAAATAGAGCTTTTCGTATAAAAATCAGCTTGCTGCTGAGCAAGCCATGTGACGAGGCTATCTAGCGGCATAGGCCTAGCAAACAAGTACCCTTGGAACACATCACAGCCCAGTGACATTAAGTAGTCGTGCTGCTCTGGTATCTCGATTCCCTCAGCGACGACTCGAAGGTCTAGCTCCTGGGCTAACGTAATAATACCCTGGCAGATAGCAGCATTTTTATCACTCTTAGCAGCATCCTGTACGAAACTACGGTCAATCTTGATCTTATCAATAGGCAGATCCCGTAAATATCGCAAGCTCGAAAAGCCGGTACCAAAGTCGTCAATACTGGTACTGACCCCCATACCACTTAGAGCGTTGAGAATATCAATAGCTCCATCAGTATCATGCATCAATATCCCTTCGGTAAGCTCCAGCTCTAGATGTTCTGGTGCTAGCTCTGTTTCTTTCAGTACGTGGCGCAACGTGCTCAGAAAGTTAGGGCGGTGAAACTGCAAGGGCGATAAGTTGACCGCCATACGCCCTGTTAGCAGCCCTTCCGACACTAACCGATGTGCATCTTTACATGCTTGACGCATGACCCAGCGGCTTAGCGGGATGATTTGGCCCGTCTCCTCCGCCATGGGAATAAAGGTTGCCGGAGAGATAAAGCCTTTGGTCGGGTGATGCCAGCGGACCAGGGCTTCTAACCCATCAACATGACCGGCCCTATTTAGCAACGGTTGGTAGTGCAGACTGAGATGCCCTTGCTCGATAGCTTCCTGCAGCTCACATCGCAAACTAACACGCTGACTCAGCTTACTATCGAGATCTTCGGTAAAAAGCTCATAGGTGTTACGCCCCTGTTGCTTAGCTTTATACATCGCCATATCGGCATGCTGAAGCAGTCGCTCAGGTTCATCTAGCCCACCGCGATTTACCGCAATCCCAATGCTGGCCGAGACATGGAGCTCATGCCCACTGACTCGATGTGCTTTGTTCAGGTCTTCCAGCAGCCGACTGGCGACTTCTTCCGCTTCACTAGGATGGTTTAGGTCAGGAAGCAGGAGCACAAACTCATCACCCCCCAGGCGGGCTAGCGTATCGCTAGTCCGTAGGCCCTGCTGCAGACGCTCTGCCACGCTGATCAATAACTGATCACCCACCTTGTGGCCGAGCGTATCGTTGATGGGTTTGAATTCATCTAGGTCAATAAACAGCACGGCTAACGTCTGCCCACTACGAGCGGCTAGCTCCACATCGTGGGCAAGATGATCACTAAACAAAGCACGGTTTCCAAGGCCTGTCAGTACATCATGGGTCGCCTGATAGGCTAGTTGACTCTCCTGCTCTTTACGTTCTGAAATATCGTTCATAATGCCCACAAAGTGAGTGACGTGCTGATCCGCATCACGCACGGGCGATAGAAATAGCTGATTCCAAAAAGAGGTGCCATCACGCCGATAGGCGCGCATAGTGGTCGATAGACTGTCACCGTTCTGGACGGCTGTGTTAATTTGCTCAATATCATTGGGTGCTGTCTTGCTACCCACCAGAAAAACTGGCGATTGGCCAAGCACTTCCTGTTCCAGATAGCCCGTCATTTGTGTAAAGGCTGGGTTAACGTAGACAACCGGGCTTCCATCTTCACGAACGTCGAAGATAACGGCACCGTTATTGCTGGCTTCAAGGCTACGCTCCAGAATGTTTAGCCTCTCCTCAGTGATTACCCGCACGGTGCTATCTTTCGCGATACCAAACACCCCGTCGATCTCCCCATTGACGATAATGGGTAGCATCAATACATCTAGATACTTGGGAGCAGCTCCCTCACGGGTATAGCACATGGTGTAGCTATATGGCCTTCCTTGGGAAGCAGCACGGAAGGCCATTTCCGTCTGCTCGATATCTGCTCGTGAACAGGCAGGTTCACAAATCACGCAACGGAAGTGCCGGTTCAACAGTTCGCTTTCTCGGAAACCAATAATCGACTCAGTCACCGGGTTGAAGCTGCGGTAGTTACCCTCTTTATCAAACGCAAAGACAGCATCTGGGTTTTGGGTAAATAGCGAGCTAAAGCGCTGCTCGCTAAGCTGCAGGGCAGCCGCTTGTTGGTCTCGAATCGCTACCAGCGAGCGGCTGATAATCAACTGATAGGAGAACACTAGTCCCAAAAGGCCGAATACGACCGGCAAAGCACCGGGCAAACTGGCAATAGGCAGCGGCCCATCGAGCGCTGAAATTGTAAAGGTCGGCCCTCCAGGAAGGGTCACTTCACGGGAAGCAAATACCCGAGGCGTAATCCCTTCATGCCAATCTTGGGCCGCTAGCGTTCCCCACGTTCTATCGTGTGACGTGTAGGTGACTGTGAAACCGCCCGTATCCAGATGGCGCTGTTTGCGGATGATGGCAGCGAAGTCAATAGCGGTCAGCATGGTGTTCTGCCCACCATCAAGGGAGACCGCTAAGAGACCAAGGCTACTGCGCTCAGGTTCTGGAAAATGCCAACTAAGACGTCGGCTTAGCTCCCCTTGTTGGCGAAGCCAGCCGAGCGTTATGGGGTTCACTAGCTGATCCATTAACCACAACAGATCTTCAGGTTCACGTCCTACTCGCCAACGTGTCTGAGACTGAGGCCCCAAGTAGGCGATGGCCTGTAAGCTTGGCTCATCATTCATCAGGGTGTGCATTTCTACTTGCTGGACATCAGGATTTGGGGCGTCTCCTAATGCTAGCCACCGCGCGGTAAGGCGTTCAATTAAGCGGGTATCTGTTTCAACACGCTGCAACAACCCATCAGCTATATTGCTCACTAAATTCTCGGCACTAGTAACGCGAGCATGATATTGCACCCAACTGCCGGCTAACCAGATCAATAGGCTAGCCGTGACGCCTAACACTCCAGCTATGATGGCAGAGCGTGGCAGTAACAGCACCGGACAATAGAGTTGACGCACAATGATTAACAAGCCCACGCCGAATAACAGGCAAAAAACACTACCTGTAGCCGTTAGACCTGCCACTGACGTAGAAGAACCTGAATCCGTGAGACCGGCCCCAGGAAGCACTTCTAACCCACTGACCTGCATGGCAATATAGCCATTATCGCCATTCACCCAGACAGTGCCATGCCC
>NZ_JAMZBE010000093.1:0-13462 GCF_024158645.1 Halomonas sp. 707B3 | reverse complement strand
TGATCCCTTGCCGAACTCAGCAGTGAAACCGCTTAGCGCCGATGGTAGTGTGGGGTCTCCCCATGCGAGAGTAGGTCATCGTCAGGCACTTATACCGCAGAGAACCCAGCCATCCGGCTGGGTTTTTTGTTTTGCCGAAGAAAGTTGTGCCGAAGAAAACTGCCTAAAAAATCGAGCGAAATAAAAACCCAGCCATATGGCTGGGTTTTTGCGTTTAAGCGTTCAGAGAGCTAGATAAGCCATTAACCGCAGAGCGACTCTAGGGCTTCAATGAAGCTATCCATTTCATCGTCGGTGCCGATGGAGATACGCAGGAAGTTGTTGAGTAATTCGGTATTGAAGTGGCGTACCAAAATGCCTCGCTCACGAAGGCCAGCAAACAGCTGCGCACCGGCAAAGTCAGGGTGCTGAGCCAGCAGGAAGTTGGCTTTTGAGGGCAGTACCTCAAAGCCCAGCCCTTCCAGCCGTTGGCGGGTTCGCTCACGGGTAGTAATGACGTTGTCCCGGCAGGCGTTGAAGTGCTGGGTATCTTTCAGTGCCTCAATACCGACCACACTGGCTAGGCTATCGACCGGGTAGGAGTTAAACGAATCCTTTACCCGCTGTAAGCCTTCGATTAGCTCAGGGGAGCCAATTGCGTAGCCCAGACGTAAACCCGCCAAGCTGCGTGATTTGGAGAACGTGCCGGTGACCAGCAAGTTTGGGTAGCGCTCAATCAGCGCTACCACGCTTTCGGCGCCAAAATCGACATAAGCTTCGTCGACCAACACTACGCGATCTGTCACACGTTTCAGCAGTGCTTCGATGCTTTCAAGAGAGTGAGCATGGCCAGTAGGCGCATTAGGGTTGGCAAAAATAACGCCGCTGCGTTCAGAAGTGCTGGCAAGCGCCTCTAGGTCGACTTCCCACTTCTCATTGAGCGGGTGCTTGCGTAGCTCAACGCCATACAGCTTGGCATACACAGGGTAGAAGCTATAAGTAATGGAGGGCACATCCAGTGGAGCGCCCTGGCAGAAGAACGCTTGGAACGCGAACGCCAGTACTTCGTCAGAACCATTGCCAACAAAGGTTTCTGCTACGCTTACACCATACGTGTCTGCCAAGGTTTCACGCAGGGCCAAGGACGTCGGATCAGGATAGAGACGCAAATGATCAACTGCATAGTTGCGTAGTGCCTCGCTGACACCAGGGGCAGGTGGGTACGGGTTCTCGTTTGTATTGAGTTTGATAACGCGTTCGCGGGGCTGCTCGCCTGGCACGTAAGGGGTAAGCTCCCTAACGGCGGGGCTCCAATATTGGCTCATAAGGGTAACCTGATTATCCTAGCGGTAATGGCACCATGGTCGCCTGATGGCCGCTAGAGCGCAAGCATTCCCATGCAGGCTAGGTGAGAACTTACTTCTACGTCAGAGGGGGTGGGCGTCGCACCTTGTAGCGGTTATGCTGTCATAAGCGCGCGAAAGAAATGTATGTCCAACACGATAAGGAGACACCCAATGCAATTCAGGAGTTTGCTAGCCGGTTCGGCTATGTTGGCACTGTTGGCGGGCTGCGCAGCTGGCCCAACGGATCAGCGCGAAGATGCAGGCATGACCGCATCACAGGCTAACTACCAAGGCACTCTGCCTTGCCGTAACTGTGACGGCATTGACCTGGATGTAACGTTGGTGGGAGAAGAGATGAGCGCCCCGGAAGAGCGGACGTTCACGCTGGATGCGACTTACCGTAATCACCCCCAGACTCCGCCGGATGAAAACTATGCCGGTAACTGGGAAGTGCTGACCGGTACGCCCTCTGACCCCGATGCCACGGTATATGAGCTAACGCCGAACGGCGACGGCCAAATCTACTACTTCCAGCGTATTGATGAACGTACCCTGGAGCTAATCGACCCTGAGCGCCGCCGTTTCGAAAATGGCGAGATGCTGCAGTTACAGCGTCAGTAATCCAATACGCGACGCTCAAAGGCGGCCACTGGCCGCCTTTTGCATTTCTGCCCACTATATCAACGTGGCGCGATAGACAGGAGCAACAAGGCGGTGGCAAAAGCAAAAAGTGCCTTTGTCTGTACTGAATGTGGTGCAGAGTATCGTAAATGGCAGGGCCAGTGTACGAGCTGCCAAGAGTGGAACACGCTAACGGAGGTCAAGCTGGCAAGCGCTCGGCCCGGTAGCGGCACCACTACCGGGCGCACCGGGTACGCAGGCGATCTATCACGAGATGTAGTCGACCTCAGTAATGTCGATTTAAGCGAGGTGCCAAGGCTTAGCTCCACCTTTGCAGAGTTTGACCGCGTGCTAGGCGGCGGCTTGGTGCCGGGCTCCGCCGTTTTGTTGGGTGGCAACCCAGGGGCTGGTAAATCGACGCTGCTGCTGCAAACCGCCTGCAAGCTGGCCCAGCAGCGGCGTATTCTCTACGTCACGGGGGAGGAGTCGCTTTCCCAGGTGGCTATGCGCGCCCACCGCCTGCAGCTACCCACTAACGGGCTGAAGATGCTAGCGGAAACCAGCGTAGAGACGATCCTCGCGGTGGCCGAGCGGGAGAAACCGGAAATACTGGTGATTGATTCCATCCAAACCATGCACTTGGAAGATATCAGCTCTGCCCCTGGCGGCGTTGCCCAGGTACGCGAATCCGCTGCTGCGCTTACCCGCTTTGCCAAGCAGACTAATACCGTGCTGTTGCTGGTGGGTCACGTCACCAAGGATGGCACCCTTGCGGGCCCCAAAGTGCTAGAGCATATGATTGACGCCTCGCTGCTGCTGGAAGGCGGTGCCGACTCCCGCTTTCGGACGCTGCGTGGGCAGAAGAACCGCTTTGGCGCGGTCAATGAGTTGGGCGTGTTCGCCATGCTGGAGCAGGGGCTGAAAGAGGTAAAAAACCCCAGCGCGATATTTCTTTCGCGTCAAGAGGAGCAAGCGCCGGGCAGTCTCGTCATGGTGGTGTGGGAAGGTACGCGACCCATACTGGTAGAGGTCCAAGCGCTGGTAGACGAGTCGGCACTAGGTAACCCGCGCCGCGTTGCCGTGGGGGTAGATCAAAACCGCCTCGCCATGCTATTAGCCGTTCTTAACCGTCACGGCGGACTGTTTACCGGCGATCAGGATGTATTTCTTAACGTGGTGGGCGGTGTCAAAGTGCTGGAAACCAGCGCCGACCTCGCCGTGCTGCTGGCGGTGGTTTCCAGTCTGCAGAACCGGGCTCTGCCCAAAGAGCTGGTCGTGTTTGGCGAAGTGGGCCTATCTGGCGAGATACGCCCGGTACCCAGCGGCCAAGAGCGTATTGCAGAAGCCGCCAAACACGGCTTTTTACGCGCCATCGTGCCCCGTGCCAATGCGCCCAAGCAGGCGCCGAAAGGAATGGAGGTAATTCCCGTGGATAAATTGAGCGATGCTCTGGAAGCGCTGTAACCTCAGCTATGCTTATCATAAGGGCAGCTAAAGCCAAGTCCACGTTCAAAAAAGGAGAGGGATGATGAGTTCGATTCGATTAACCCAATATAGCCACGGAGCGGGCTGCGGCTGCAAAATCGCCCCGGACGTACTCGATGGCATTCTCGCCAAGGCCGGACCGGCAGCCGGGCATCAGCGGCTGATCGTGGGCAACCAGGGGCGTGAAGACGCCGCCGTATACGATCTCGGCGACGGTCGCGGCATGATTGCCACCACCGACTTTTTCATGCCCATTGTCGATGACCCTTTTGATTTTGGCCGTATTGCCGCGACCAACGCCATTAGCGATGTGTACGCCATGGGTGGCACACCGGTCATGGCACTGGGCATTTTAGGCTGGCCGCTGGATAAGCTGGGCCCAGAAATCGCTGGCGATGTAGTGGCGGGTGCCCAGGCCGTTTGCCGCGAACTGGGCATTGCCCTGGCCGGCGGTCACTCCATTGATGCCCCTGAGCCGATGTTTGGTTTAGCAGTGAACGGGCTGGTCGATCTTGAGCACTTAAAACTCAACAGCCAAGCTAAGCCCGGCGACCTGCTGTTTCTCACTAAACCGTTGGGCGTCGGGCTATTAACCACAGCGGAAAAGCGCGGCTTGCTAGAAGCCGGGCATCATGGCCTAGCCCGTGAAACCATGCTCAAACCCAACACCATTGGTATCGCGCTCTCCAAAGTGAAGGGCGTCAACGCCATGACGGATGTTACCGGCTTTGGTTTGGCAGGGCATCTCACCGAAATGTGCAGTGCCAGCGGTTTGATGGCGCAGATTGATTTCCGCCGTCTGCCCCGGTTAGCTGAAGCGGAAGGCTATCGCCGCCAAGGTGCCGTGCCCGGCGGCACCGTACGCAATCGCGACGCCCTGGGTAGCGCGCTGCCCGTCATGGATGAAGCCCACTGGCAGTGGCTCTGCGACCCGCAAACTTCTGGCGGGCTGCTGATTAGCGTAGACCCCGCATGGGAAGATGACGTTGAGCGTATTGGTCGTGAGTACGGCCTAACGTTGGAGCCGTTCGGTACCCTAAAAGCACCCCAGGGAGACGCTAAAATCGAGGTTATTGGATGACCCTGCCGACCACGCCTGCGTCCCTTGAGGTGATTGCGTCAAACACGCCGCTGATTGATGTACGCGCCCCGGTAGAGTTTGCCCAAGGCAGCCTGCCGGGGGCGGTCAACCTACCGCTGATGGTGGATGAAGAGCGCCACCAGGTAGGCATTGCCTACAAGCAGCAGGGCCAGCAAGCCGCCATCGCGCTGGGTGAGCGGCTGGTCAGCGGTGAAGTAAAGCAAGCGCGTGTCGCCGCTTGGCAGGCCTACTTAGCCCAGCACCCGGATGCGATTATCTACTGCTTTCGCGGCGGTCTGCGCTCGCAAATTGCCCAGCAGTGGCTTGTCGATGCAGGGCTTCATCGCCCACGCATTGAAGGCGGCTGGAAAGCGCTACGCCAGCAGCTCTGCCAACGGATTGACGAAGCCGCGCAGCAGCCTATGCTGGTGGTGGCAGGGCTCACCGGCTGCGCTAAGACGAAGCTGATTAACCAACTGCCCAACGGCATTGATTTGGAAGCCTGCGCCAATCATAAAGGTTCTGCTTTTGGGCGGCAGCCCGACGAACCCACCACCCAAATCGATTTTGAGCACGCGCTGGGCCAGCGTTTGATTGGGCAGCCGGGTAAGCTTGTGTTGGAAGATGAGTCCCGACAGATTGGCAATGCCAATCTTCCGCTCGATTTTTGGCATGCCCTACAGCAAGCGCCGCGTATTCGTATCGAAATGCCGCTAGATTGGCGGCTAGATCAGCTACGCCGCGACTATATCGAAGCGCTAGAGCAGGGTTACGCCGCTCGCTTTGGCCCAGAGGAAGGGTGGCAGCGCATGCAGCGTCAACTGGCGAGCGCGTTAGAACGGCTGGCAAAACGCCTGGGCAATGCCCGGCTACAGCGTTTGCAACGTATGCAGGCCATGGCTTTCCGTGCCCATGCCGCCGGGGATATCCAAGCCCATGAGGCGTGGCTTGCCCCGCTGCTGACCGAATATTACGACCCGCTCTACCGCTACCACTTGGAGAAACAGCAGGGAAACCGGCCCACAGAACTTCATATAGGCGATTGGGAAAGCTGTCTCGCCGCTGCCAAACAGTGGAGTGCTTAGCGGCGGCAGGTGGTGGGGGGTTAAGTGCGTTTCAGCCACTGGGTCATGACGCGATCTAACAGCGGTGCCAAGCGCTGAAAGCGCGTGGGGTCTTCCAGAATCTGCTCATCGGTTTGCACAAAACGCCCGCTGGAAGGGCTTTTCGCCGTGGGCCGCTCGTTGGCGTTCAGCAGCGGTGCTACGCTGGCCTGGGTCGTTTCAAAGTGGCATAGCAGGCCCACCACACGGCCTGCGTCCCAGCTAAACCCTTGCAGCGGGGACGCGGCACTGCCGCCTAATGGTAGCGCGCCATCGGGTAGGCTAAACACCAGGCGGTGCCACATAAAGGCCTCAAACTGCTCGGGTAGGTCGAAGGTGCTTTCCGGGGCTAGGGTGACGGTATGCCAGCCGGTTTCGGGGTAGGTGCCAGGGGCGACGACCGCCTCAAGCGCTTCCGCGATCCATAGCGCCCCTAGGCCAATGCCCAGAATAGGTTTTTGGCCGTCCAAGTAGCGATTGATCAGTTTGCGCTCCGCTTTATGCCAAGCGGGCGGTTCGCTAAACAGGGCTTCGGGGCCATCTAGCACGATGAGCGCATCGCACTCCCCAGGGCGAGGCGTGAGTTCGCCCGCGTAGAGGTGAAAAACGGTGTAACTATGGCCCATACTCTCAAGCCAGTCGGTCAGACGGGCGGGACCATGGTCAGGGCCGTGCTGTAGCAGATGAATATGCATGGTAATCTCCTCGCCGGCCGAGCACATCAAACGCCGCGGGGTCGCCCGCTGCGTGGGTGCGACGATAACGCATCGCGTTCATTTCACCAACTCAGTTTCACAAACATAGTGACCCAGGAAATCAGCATGGTGGCTAAACCCCAAGGATTTTATCAGCGGCTTCAACTGCTGCCGCTGCCCGCCCAGCAAGCATTTATGGCAGCGCTGTGCGAGCGGCTGTTACCCAACTACGCCCTTTATGAGCAAACCAGCGGCCATGGCGATGGGCACACCCTGCGCACTGTGCTGAATCTTGTATGGGAGCGCCTTAGCGTACCCAACGCCAGCATCGACTTTGCCCGCCAAGCGGAAAAGCTGGCCGAGTGCGAGCCGCCGGAGGGCGATGAGAGTTTCGGCGCACGTCGGGCGCTGGATGCGGTCGTGTCGATCTCTGCGCTACTCGATACGCTGCAAGGCGAATCCCCCGAAGCTGTGCTGGATGTCAGCCGCACCTCGCGGGCTGGCGTGCGGGCGTTCATCGAACTCACCGAAGGGGAAGTGGACGCTCAAGCATTGGCGCTGATCATTCGCGACCATCCGCTGATGGAAGACGAAAACGACTTCCAAGATGCGGTGCTGGAAGCGGTCAGCGGGTCGATCAATAAAACAACACTCAAAGAGATTCGCACGCTTGGGCGCAATAACGGCATTAGTAATTTGGGGCTAACACTGGATGAGGAAGCCGGGGCAGAGTAACTGCCCCAGCCTAAAACGTCGCGCGGCTTATAAACGCATTTCGATGCCGCGTTCGGCCATATAGCGTTTTGCTTCTGGAATGGTGTACTCGCCAAAGTGGAAGATACTCGCAGCCAGTACCGCATCGGCACCGCCTTTGAGCACGCCATCGACCAAGTGGTCTAAATTGCCGACGCCGCCGGAAGCAATCACCGGCACGCTAACCGCTTCGGAAATAGCGTGGGTGACGCCCAGATCAAAGCCAATCTTGGTGCCGTCACGATCCATGCTGGTTAGCAGCAGCTCGCCTGCGCCATACTCGACCATCTTCTTGGCCCACTCCACCGCATCCAGGCCGGTGGGGCGACGGCCGCCGTGGGTGAAAATCTCCCAGCGGTCAGGCTCGCCCTCTTTAGACACTTTTTTGGCGTCAATCGCCACCACAATGCACTGGCTGCCAAAACGCTCGGCGGCTTCACGCACAAACTCAGGGTTGGTAACCGCAGCGGTGTTGATCGAGACCTTATCCGCCCCAGCGTTCAGCATGGTGCGGATATCGTCGCAGGTACGAATGCCGCCGCCGACGGTTAAGGGAATAAACACCTCGCCTGCAATCCGCTCGACCATATCCACCGTGGTGGCGCGGTCTTCGTGGCTCGCGGTGATATCGAGAAAGGTGATCTCGTCGGCACCCTGCTGGTTATAGCGCTGGGCGATCTCTACCGGGTCGCCCGCATCACGAATACCCACAAAGTTGACGCCTTTCACTACGCGCCCGGCATCCACATCCAGGCAGGGGATAATGCGTTTGGCTAAGCTCATTCGCTACCTTCACTCAACTGATCGCTTAAGCGCTGGGCTTCAGCGACATCCAGGCTGCCTTCGTAAATCGCCCGTCCGGTAATTGCGCCCAAAATGCCGCTATCGGCGACATCGCACAGGGCACGAATATCATCCAGATTGGTTACGCCGCCGGAGGCGATCACCGGCAGGCCGCCTTCGCGGGCCAGTGCGGCGGTGGCTTCCACATTGACACCCTGCATCATGCCGTCGCGGGCAATATCGGTGTACACAATGCTGGAAACGCCGTCGTTGGCGAAGCGCTTGGCAAGCTCGGTAGCTTTGACGGTGGAGACTTCTGCCCAGCCATCGGTGGCCACATAGCCATCTTTGGCATCCAGGCCAACAATAATGTGGCCAGGGAAGGCGCGGCACATTTCACCCACAAACTCAGGCTCTTTGACCGCTTTGGTACCGATGATCACGTAAGAAACACCGGCGCTGAGGTAGTGTTCAATAGTCTCTGCCGAGCGGATGCCACCGCCAATTTGAATCGGCAGGTTAGGGTAGGCGCGGGCAATGGCGGTGACTGCTTCACCGTTCACCGGTTTGCCTTCAAAGGCGCCGTTCAAATCCACCAAGTGCAAGCGGCGCGCACCGGCTTCTACCCAGCGCGCGGCCATGGCCACCGGGTCGTCGCCATAGGAGGTCGCGTCGTCCATGCGGCCCTGCTTTAAGCGCACACACTGGCCGTCTTTGAGATCAATCGCGGGAATTACCAACATAGTGAAACCTCTCAGGGCGTCCAGGTGACAAAATTTTCCAGCAGGCGCAGGCCCGCACGGGAGCTTTTTTCCGGGTGGAACTGCACGGCAAAGGTGGCGTCGCGGCCAATCGCCACGTGAGCGCTCACACTGCCGTACTGGGTGGTGCCGAATACCTGGGCATCGTCGGCGGCATTCACGTAATAGCTGTGCACGAAATAGAAGTGCTCATTATTATCGATGCCTGCCCAGAGCGGGTGGTCGTGGTGTTGATTCACCAGGTTCCAACCCATGTGCGGTACTTTCAGGCGCTGCTCTTGGGCATCGCGCATATTGGCCGGGAAGCGGTCTACGCTGCCTTGGAAAAACCCCAAACAGTCCACGCCGCCATTCTCTTCGCTGCGCTCCATTAGCATCTGTTGGCCCACACAAATGCCCAGCAGCGGTTTGGCTTGGCGGGTCAAAATATCATCCACCAGCCCGCGCAGTTCGGTACGCTCAAGCTCGCCCACGCAGTCACGAATGGCGCCCTGGCCGGGCAGCACTAGGCGGGTAGCGCCCAGAATACGCCGTGGGTCGCGGGTGATGATCACATTCTCATGAGTGACGTGCTCAAGCGCTTTAGCCACAGAGTGTAGGTTGCCCATTCCATAATCGATTACCGCAATGGTCATGAAGCGCTCCTTAAGGTCGTGGGCGATAGATTCGTAGGCGAGAGGCGTGCCGCTACGCCGCTAACCGCAACGATCGGCATTATAAACTGCCTTTGGTAGAGGGCATTTGCCCAGCCATGCGCGGGTCTTCCGCAACGGCCATACGCAGTGCGCGGCCAAAGGCTTTGAAAATGGTTTCGGCCTGATGGTGAGCATTGAAGCCTTTTACGTTGTCGATATGCAGCGTCACTCGAGCATGGTTCACAAAGCCTTGGAAAAATTCCCAGAACAGCTGCGTATCCATACTGCCAATGGTATCGCGGGTGAACTCGACATTCATATAAAGGCCGGGGCGGCCGGAGAAATCAATCACTACCCGAGAGAGCGCCTCATCCAGCGGCACATAAGCGTGGCCGTAGCGGTAGATGCCGCGCTTATCGCCAATGGCCTCGTTGAATGCCTGACCCAGGGTGATGCCCAAATCTTCAACGGTGTGGTGGTCGTCGATATGCAGGTCGCCTTTGGCATGAATATCGAGATCTACCATCCCATGCCGAGCCACTTGATCCAGCATGTGGTCTAGAAACGGAACGCCAGTTTCACAGTTCAAGCGGCCTTCGCCGTCAAGGTTGACGCTGACCGTAATCTGCGTTTCGTTGGTGTCACGGCTTACCGTGGCAATACGCGCTGACATGTTGCATCTCCTGCGCCGGGGCGCACTCTGAGGAATAATCGGCGGGCGGCAACTGCGGCCAAAACAACCATTATAGAGAATCGGCGCCCCCATCCGCTACAATGCGGGGAATGTCGCCGCTGTTTGCGGCGCTAACATAGCAGCCTAGCTGCGTTGGCAACGAGGATTTCACCATGCCGGTGACACTGCAATATGTCGACCAGGCCCGTTGGGAAGCAGAAGAGCAGGTGCGCATCGACTTAGTGCGCATATATGAAGACGCGCCCCAAGAGCGCATGCCCACTCCCACGGTTTTGCCATTTATCGAACAGCATTTAAAGGAACAGCAATTTTTTGCCTGTGCCCACTTCAATGACCGCCTGTTAGGCGCGGTGGCGGTGCAAGAAGCCGGCGACCGAGCCTGGTGGCTGTCTGAGCTATGCGTGCGTAAAACTACGCGTCGTCGCGGTGTCGGCTCACGGCTGATGGCGCTGGTGGGCGAGCAAGCCAAGCAAGATGGCCGCGTACTGCGTATTGCTACCACCACGCTGCCGCTGGCAGACCGAGTACTGCTATCGAAATTAGGCTTTCGGCCCGTTGCTGAGGCCTCGTCTTCTGCCCCGGACCTGCCGACGACCAGTGATTTTGTTGAGCTAGACCCACAAGGAAAAGGGTAATGAAACAGCTATTACGTATTTTGCTGGCCGCCATAGGCATTTTAGCCATTGTGGCAGTGGCCGCCGTGGTGTACGTCACCACCTTTTTAGACCCAGAAGACTTCAAACCACGCTTAACCGCTGTGGTAGAGGAGCAAACCGGCCTGAACTTAGCTCTGGAAGGCCCGATTACCTGGTCGTTTTACCCTCGTATTGGTGTCAGCGTTGAGCAGGCGCGCGCCTGGCTGCCCGATCAAGCACAAGATGAAACCGCCTTCGCCGCCATTAACCGTGCTGAAGTGAGCGTTGCCTTTGCCCCGCTGCTGCGCGGAGAGATTGCCGTGGATGGCCTGACGCTAGATGGCATGCGCCTCAATTTGGAGAAGAACGCTGAAGGCGAGGGCAACTGGCAGCCGCTGTTGGAGCGACTCTCCGAGCACAACAACGAATCCGCTGAAACCGTGCTGGCTCCGGCAAGTGCTGGCCCCAATGCCGATGCAGGCAGCCTCTCGGTGGTATTAAGCATCGCCAGCGTCGAAGTAAAAAATGCTGATATTCGTTACCGCGATGAGCAGAATCAAGCGCTTTGGCGGGTTCAGCCTCTGAATATTTCAGGCACCAATGTGAATCCGGTACGCTCCTTCCCGCTAAAAGCCATGTTCACGCTTACTAAGCATGACCGGCTGGATGCCGAAGAGCTTGAGCGCGCGCCAAACATGACCAGCGAAGTAAATCTTGAAACACGCCTGCGGCTTGGCCTAGAAGATGAACAGATCATCTTTGAAAACACCCAGTTAACTACGCATACCCGTCAGGGCGAAGCCAGCGAACCGCAGCAGCTCAGCTTAAAAGCGGCTGAAATTGTTGCCCGTTTAGCTGAGCAACAACTAAGCGTTACCGAAGGCGTGCTGGAAGCTGGGCTGCGCCACCCAGAAAACTGGCAAGGCAGCCTAGCGATTGCCCTGGCGTTTGGCCTGGAAACCGACTTTGCCGCCCAAACCGCGCAGCTTAAAGAGGTTCAGCTCACCGGGCCAGATGGCCTGCGCGTGAGCGGCCACTTGAATGTCGAGCAACTGCTGGACGCACCGCGGTACAGCGGGCAACTGACCGCCGCGCCGTTTACGCTGCGGCCTTGGATTTCCCGCACGGGTGTGAAGCTCAATACTGCCAGCGAAGCCGCACTTAGCGATGTCGCGCTCACCAGCCCCGTAGAAGGCAGCTTGGAGCGTATCTCCCTGCCGCGCCTCTCGCTGGTGGTAGATGACAGCACCTTTACCGGTGATATTGCCGCCGCGCTGGATGGTACCCAGCTCTCCTTCACCCTAGAAGGCGATACGCTCAATCTGGATCACTACCTGCCTGGCCCCGAAACCGCGCAGCAAGCCAGCCGTGGCCTGCTGCGTAAAGCCTTTGCTCAAACCAGCGGAACGCTGCTGCCCCAGGCATGGTTAAGTACGCTCACCCTTCAGGGCGATTTGAGCGTCGACCAACTGCTACTGGCTGGGCTGACTTTTGACGATACCCAGCTGGCGCTGCGCGGTGAAAACGGCAACCACCGCCTCACTGCCTTTGAGTCCCGTTTCTACGAAGGGGAATTGAGCGCCACCGGCCAGCTGGATGCCACTGGTAATGTACTGGAGTGGCAGCTCTCGCCCAGCATTAGCAATGTGCAGGTCGCGCCGTTAATCGAAACCTTCAGCGAAGAAGAGGCCCCGCTGCGCGGACGCTTCAATCTAGACGGCGCGCTGACTACCCAAGGCAACCGCCGCGATGTGCTCACCAGCAACCTCAACGGCGAATTAACCGCGCGGCTCAACGATGGCGCGATTCTACGCACCAACATCTCCCGAGAGATGTGCGAGCTGGTCGCTCAGCTAGAAGGCCAGCAGGTAGAGCGAGAATGGCACCCGGACACCCGCTTTGAGCGTTTTGAAGCCACCTTCCAGGTGCGCAACGGCGTGGTTGAAAGTGACGACTTGCTGATTACGCTACCGGGTATCAACGTGCAAGGGGAGGGCGACTTCAACCTCAATAGCCTCAACTTCACGACTCAAGCGAACGCACGGCTAGTGGATACCGCTGACGCCGCCTGCCAAGTCAACCCACGGCTTCAGCAGCTGCCGCTGCCGGTAAGCTGTGAAGGCCATGTAGGGGACGATAAAGCCCAGTGGTGCCGCTTCGACCGCACCGCCTTCCAAGCCTCGGTAGTAGAGCTACTGCGTGACGAAGCCGGAAGCCGGGTAGAAGAGGAACTGGAGGAGCGGCTTGGCGAATCCATGGACCGTATTGATGAGCGTCTGGGTGAAGGCGCAGGCCAAGAGCTGCGCGAAGGTATTCGCCGCCTGTTCAACTAATCGCAACCTGCATTGACGAACAACCTGCGTTAACGCAACACAATCTGCACGCGCCGGCCTTACCGCCGGCGCTTTTTTTCATGGCGAGTGCTTTAAGGAATAACGATGGCCGATATGCCCACGCCGTGCCTACCGGCGGAAGAGTTTCAACACCGGCTGCTTACCTGGTTCGACCAGTATGGCCGCCACGACTTGCCCTGGCAGTCGCCCCGCAGCGCCTACCGCGTGTGGGTCTCTGAAATTATGCTGCAGCAAACCCAGGTCACCACGGTGATTCCCTACTTCGAGCGCTTTATGGCCCGCTTCCCGACGCTGGAAGCCCTGGCCACCGCGCCCCAGGATGACGTGCTGCACCACTGGACGGGCCTGGGCTACTACGCCCGCGCCCGCAACTTGCACAAAGCTGCCCAGGTGGCGATGGAGGGGCACGGCGGCGAGCTGCCCACTGACAGCGTAGAAACGCTGATGGCGCTACCCGGTATTGGCCGCTCCACCGCTGGCGCGATTATCGCCCAAAGCACCGGCCGGCAGGCCGCTATTCTGGATGGCAATGTAAGG
>NZ_JAMZBE010000092.1:0-13535 GCF_024158645.1 Halomonas sp. 707B3 | reverse complement strand
CACCTGATCCCTTGCCGAACTCAGCAGTGAAACCGCTTAGCGCCGATGGTAGTGTGGGGTCTCCCCATGCGAGAGTAGGTCATCGTCAGGCACTTATACTGCAAAGAACCCAGCCAATAGGCTGGGTTTTTTGTTTTTCTATCTGTCGTTTTATGTCCGCGTTTTTATGTCAGAATGTGAACTCCAAGGAGGAGCGCTATGACACAAATGCAATGGGATCAGTTACTTTCCCCTCGACGCCTTCACGATAAACGAACAGATAGCACCCGGGAAATTGGGCGTAGCCCCTTTCATAAAGATCATGATCGCATTGTCTTTTCCGGCTCTTTCCGACGCTTGGGGCGTAAAACCCAAGTGCACCCTCTGACTGAAAACGATCACATCCACACGCGTTTAACCCACTCCCTTGAGGTTGGCTGTGTCGGCCGCTCTCTCGGAATGATTGTGGGCGAGCTGCTGCGTGACCGCCTCCCTGACTGGATTACCCCCGCTGATTTGGGCGTTATTGTGCAAACGGCGTGTCTGGGCCATGACATCGGTAACCCGCCCTTTGGTCACGCCGGTGAGTACGCGATACGCGACTGGTTTCGCCGTGCCCAGGGCAGTGGCCTGCTGGATGGCCTATCAGAGGCTGAGCGCGAAGACCTGCTGACCTATGAAGGCAACGCTCAAGGCTTTCGCGTGATTACCCAGATTGAGTACAACCAGTTCAACGGTGGCATGCGCTTATCGGCGGCTACGCTTGGCACGCTGCTGAAATATCCCTGGACGGTACGCTATAGCGGCAGGGCGGGTAAGTTTGGCTGCTACCAGTCAGAGCAGGCGCTGTTAAAAGAGGTCGCGGATGCGGTTGGGTTACTTCCCCAAGGGGAGCAGCGCTGGTGCCGCCACCCGTTGGCTTGGCTTGTCGAAGCGGCAGATGATATTTGCTACGCCTTATTAGACCTGGAAGATGGCCTGGAGATGGGCATTCTGCGCTACGAGGAAGTGGTTGAGATTCTGCGTCAAATTGCCGGTGAGTTCCCACCGGAGTATGCCGAGATGCAGCGTAAAAATGTCTCGCAACGCCGCCGTATCGCCCTACTCAGAGGTGCTGCCATGGAGCGGGCCGTAAACGATGTGGGGGCAGTATTTGTACAGCATGAGCAGGCGCTACTCAGCGGCACCCTCAGCGAAGATTTATTAGAGCTGTGTCACCCGGATTTAGGCTGGGGTGTGCAGTCTGCCAAGCAGCTGGCTCGTGAGCGTATTTTCCAGAATGAGCGCAAGGCGAAGCTGGAGATTGGTGCTTACACCACGCTGGGGATCCTGTTAGAAGCTTTCATCGGTGCGGCCCATGAGTTGCACCACACGGGGCAAAGCTCTTTCAAACACCAGCGGGTGCTGGCGTTAATTGGCGAGAATACACCGCTACCCTCGTGGACACTCTATGACAGCTACCGGCGGATGCTGGACTTCATTGGCGGGATGACCGACCACTACGCAGTCGATCTTGCCCAAGAGATGGGCGGTCGCTTACGCGGCGACTGAGCGATCCATTAAACGGACGGCTGGCGGAGGTGCTTGAGCTCCATCAGCCGTGCCCGTTCCAGCAGAATATGGATGACTTTATCGTGAATGGCATCGCTCATCTGTCCTGGGGTTAATTCGGTAAGCTGGCGGGCAAGCTGCTCGCCGCTCACTACCAAGATATCTGACGCAGCTTCGCTTGTGTCGATTTCCCAACCGGGAAGCACTAACACCCCTTTCACGGGTACGGGTACGCCGCAGCGCCGCTCTAACCATTGGGTAAGCCAGCTGACACCCTGACGGGTTTTATGCAGCGGCCGCCGCTCCTGCCAGTGGGGGAAGCGTAGCCGCTCACGCTCTACCGCCACACAGTTCAGCTCCTTGCCATCGGTACCAATCGCCAGCGCCCTTGCCCGGGTTTCCACCACAAACACGCCATGAGGCGTCACGACGACATGATCGATAGTGAAACTGTCGGTAGGTACATCGTGGAAAACATAATAAGGATGCGCTTCGGGGCGCACTAAGCGCTCCAGCTCCTGGCCCACCGCCAGCTCGCAGGCAAGCCCGAGTTTTAAACGGCGAATGCGCTGGTAGTCGCGTACTAGCAGTAATGAAAAGGCCAGTACCAGCAGCGTACTCAGCAAACCATACAGCGCCCACTCTACCCAATCCTGTTTATCCACAAACAGCATACGTCCCATGCCGTAGACCAACGGCGCGAGACTGATTAATGGCCCGAGAGTGCCATTCAGAAATAGGCTAGAGAAGGCTTGATCCAAGCGGTGGCGAAGAGCTTGGCCAGGCTCGCGCAGCGGCGCGTCAAAGGGGGAGTGCACGCGGGCATCGTGAAGGCTACGCAAGGCTAATACAATGCCGCCCATCGCCGCCATGGGGAACAAAAAGATGAGCGGTAGCAGGTATTCCAACCAAACCATTGTCGTGCCTTGCCCTTTCGCCATGAGCTAGGAGTGTGCGTGGGACGCATCAACCGCCAGCTAATTTTACTTTATAACCCATTGAGGTTAAGGCATCGCGCAGTGTTTCGCGATGATCGCCTTGAATTTCAATCACGCCCTCTTTAACTGCACCACCCGTACCACAGCGCTGTTTAAGCGTTTTGGCCAGCGTCTTAAGTTCAGCGTGGGCCAGCGGTATACCGCTGATGGTAGTCACGCCTTTTCCTTTACGCCCGCTGGTTTCACGGCGGATGCGTACAATGCCATCTAACGTAGCAAGCCGTGCCTGCTCGCTGGTGTCTTCACAGCGGCATTCGTCAATAGGTGCCCGACAGTCGGGGCATGTTTTGCCATGCTCGGTAGAGTAAACAAGGCCACCGAGCTGATCACGTAATGAAGCCATACTATTTCTCTGTAGAGTGATGCGGCATGGTGGCCTGCCATCGCTCGTGGGTCAGTTGTTCAACAACGGCAGGCAGTTGATACATATTACTAATCATAATAGCGCCTTCCGGTGTTGCTTCGGCATCGGGGAAGCGATTCAAATGAATCACTGTCATGCCCGCTTGCAGTGCTGCTTGAACACCAACTAAGGCGTCATCAATCGCAATGCAGTCTTTTGCCGCAAACCCCATGATACTGGCTGCGTGAAGATGTAAACAGGGCTCTGGCTTCCAACAGTTAGCGGTGTAGCCACTAAATAGACGGTGAGCAAAGTAATGGCTAAGCCCCGTGGCATTGAGTGCGGTGCGAATCTTCGTTTCTGGCCCGTTCGATACCACCGCGCTTGGATAGCGTGATAGGGCGTCAAGTGATTCCCGGGCACCGGGAATGGTGGTTAACTCGTTGGCTAACCGGTCTGCCAGATTGGCCCGCATGGTTTGTTCCATACGGTTTAACCGGTCCGCATCTACTTCACCGTAGCGGGTTTGAAGTTCTGCCACAATGCGTCGGAAGCGGGCACCACGAAACTCCCCTAGGTAATCGGAGGAGGCAAACGGTAGGCCCACCGTATTGAGGCCCCGGGCCATCTCTTCAGCAAGCAGGGGTTCGCTATCGACGAGGGTGCCATCACAATCAAACAGCAGAAGTGGAAGCGGCATGGAAGTTCCTTGCAGCGCTACAAGCGCTACTCGCGTTAATTTAAGCCGACTAGACTGCTATTGAACGAGATTTTTGGGACTTTGTGAACACTGTTTTATAATTTTTTACGGTTAGCTTGCCCCTAGATGCCATTTGCCTATGCCATCATTAAGTTAACTACCCGGTTTTTAAGGCAATCTATGTTAATCGCTAGGAGAAGCGCTATAGTAGTTAGGCGACGCCGCAATAACCATAAAATGGAGATGTATATGCGATTCAACCCTTGGTTACTCTCATTTGTATTTGGTACCGCGCTGATGGCCTCTGCGGCTAGCGTGTTGGCAGAACCTGAGACCAACGCCGATAGCGAGCAGCACCAAGCGCTGGATGATGCGGCGCTAGAAGAGAAGTACGGTATTAAGGCAGGTTCTGTTCAGCGCGATGAGCAGCCTTCCTCTGATATGTCGGCTTCGGAAGCGTCTAGTGCTGAAGAGGACACTGACACGGCCGAAGTCGATAGCAGCACTGAAGACACTGCAAATAACAGCACTGAGGCAGATAGCAGCAGCACTGAGGCAGAGAACACTGGCTCTGACACCGAGGGCAGCAGCGCTGAGACGGAGAGCACCAGTACTGATACAGAGAGCAACAGTACTAATGCCGATAGCGAAAATACCGAAGGTGGCACGGGTGGTACCGGCAGCGCTGAAGATGCGATTGAAAGCGGTGAAGATGAGCAGAGCAACGACGATAACGAGTAACCTACCGCCGTTAGCGGGAGAGGCGTCGTGAGTTGGCGCTACTGCGTCGATGATAGGGTTTCATCGCTTTCTGGCTGGTAATCCACCAGGGGGCGTACTGACCACTCATCGCGCTGAAAAACGCTTTTTGCATTACGAGGCCAGCTTCTATGCTGGCCTCAATTTTTTCGGTCACCATGCGCTGGTTTTCGCGCATCATAGACGGGCTAAAAAAGGGCTGTGTTTGCCATAGCTGTTGACGCATGGCGATCGTGGATAGCGACGAACTCCATAGTTCCATCCCCATCATTCCGACCTTCCACACATCAAACATGGCGGTGGGCGGAGTAAACAGGGGCATTGGGGAGTGCTTCATAGTGAGGGCTGCCTGGTGAAGAAATGTGGGGTGGCGCTCTCTAGTAATAGCCTATTGGTGCTGCATTGCAACAAAAAAGGCGGCCCGAAGGCCGCCTTAGCGTTGCTAATTGCTTAGCTGCTTACTTAATCTTAGGAGCCAACTCGCCGCGCTCGTAGCGCTGGAACATCGCTTCCAGGCTAATCGGCTTGATTTTGCTCGCGTTGCCAGCAGTGCCAAAGGCTTCGTAGCGGGCAATACACAGGTCACGCATAGCGGTGACCGTTTCTTTTAAGAATTTGCGCGGATCAAACTCTGACGGATTCTCTGCCATAAAACGGCGCACAGCACCGGTGGACGCTAGGCGCAGATCGGTGTCGATGTTCACCTTGCGCACGCCGTGCTTGATGCCTTCGACGATTTCCTCACCCGGTACGCCGTAGGTTTCCGGAATTTGACCGCCGTAACGGTTGATCACTTCCAGCCACTCCTGCGGCACCGAAGAGGAGCCGTGCATGACCAGATGGGTATCCGGGATGCGCGCGTGGATCTCTTTGATACGCTGAATGGAAAGCGTGTCGCCGGTCGGCGGCTTGGTGAATTTATACGCGCCGTGGCTGGTGCCAATGGCAATCGCCAGCGCGTCGACCTGAGTAGCCTTTACAAACGCAGCGGCTTCTTCGGGGTCGGTCAGCAGCTGTTCCATATCCAGCTTGCCTTCGGCACCAATGCCGTCCTCTTCACCAGCCATGCCGGTTTCCAGGCTACCCAGGCAGCCCAGCTCGCCTTCTACAGAGACGCCACAGGCGTGGGCCATTTCTACTGCGCGACGAGTGACGTCAACGTTGTAGTCGTAATCCATCGGCGTCTTGCCATCTTCACCCAGCGAGCCGTCCATCATGACGGAGGAGAAACCGAGCTGGATAGAGCGCTGGCATACCGCAGGGCTGGTGCCGTGATCCTGGTGCATCACTACCGGAATATGCGGAAACTCTTCCACTGCTGCCAAAATCAGGTGGCGCAGGAAGGGGGCACCCGCGTATTTACGCGCGCCAGCGGAGGCCTGCACGATCACCGGAGAGTCGGTGGCATCGGCGGCTTCCATGATAGCCCGCATTTGTTCAAGGTTGTTGACGTTGAACGCGGGAATACCGTAGCCATATTCGGCGGCGTGGTCGAGCATCTGGCGCATGCTAATTAAAGCCATGGGGTCACCTTATAGGTTGTCAGTGTGAACGGGTGCAGTGAGCGTGCAAGTTCAATTATTACGTATTAGCCGCGCTTGGCCGCAGCTTCAAGTGCAGCAACAGCCGGTAGCTGTTTGCCTTCAACGTACTCTAAAAACGCCCCGCCACCGGTGGAAATATAGGAAATACGGTCGGCAATGGCGTATTTATCAATCGCAGCGAGGGTGTCACCGCCACCGGCAATGGAAAATGCGCGGCTGTCAGCAATGGCATGGGAGAGCACCTCGGTGCCTTTGCCAAACTGATCAATCTCAAAAACGCCCACGGGGCCGTTCCACAAAATAGTGCCAGCATCTTTGAGCAGGCTGGCCAAGTGGGCAGCGGTGTCCGGGCCGATATCCAGAATCATCTCGTTATCAGCGACCTGGTCCACCGGTTTCACCACTGCTTCTGCGGATTCAGAGAACTCCGTTGCCACAACAACGTCAGTGGGCAGCGGAATAGAGACTTTCTCCATTAGCGCTTTGGCTTGACTGATCAGGTCGGCTTCGTAGAGCGATTTGCCCACATTATAGCCTGCCGCCGCGATAAAGGTGTTGGCGATCCCGCCGCCGACGATAAGCTGGTCGCACTTATCAGAGAGTGCGGTCAGCACGTCGAGCTTCGTGGAGACTTTGGAGCCGCCCACAATAGCCGCCATCGGGCGCGCCGGGTTCGCTAAGGCTTTCTCCAGTGCGTCTAGCTCTTGAGCCAGCAGCGGGCCTGCACAGGCGGTGGGCGCAAAGCGGGCCACGCCGTGGGTAGAAGCTTGAGCGCGGTGGGCGGTGCCGAAGGCGTCCATCACGAAGATATCGCACAGCGCGGCGTACTGCTTGGCCAGCTGTTCGTCGTCTTTCTTCTCGCCGTTGTTAAAACGCACGTTCTCAAGCAGCACCACGTCGCCGTTGCTGAGCGTGGGCGCGGTGTCGAGGTAGTCGTCGACCAGTTTGACGGGGCTACCCAGCAGCTCGCCAAGGTGCTTGGCCACGGGAGCTAAGGAGAACTCGTCGGCAGGCTCGCCTTCCGTGGGGCGGCCCAGATGGCTCATGAGCATCACTTTGGCACCCGCTTTGGCCGCTGCTTGAATGGTCGGCAGTGCGGCGCGAAGGCGGGCATCGCTGGAAACACGGCCGTTTTTGATCGGCACGTTCAGGTCTTCACGAATCAGCACACGCTGCCCTTCCAGGGGCAGGTCGGTCATTTTTTGCACGTTCATGTGAGCGGTTTCCTCGTGTTCAAGCGAATGTAAGAGCGCTAGGTGATGCTACCCATCAATTAGCGAAACGTTGCCAAGCGCTGGCTGATATCCAGCATGCGGTTGGCAAAGCCCCACTCGTTATCAAACCAGCACAGCAGCTTGATCAAGCGTGTGCCAGCCACCCGGGTTTGGGTGGCGTCTAGAATGCCAGAGCGGGGGTCATGATTAAAATCGATCGATGCCATGGGGGCTTCGGTATAGCCTAGCACCCCTTGCAAGCGCTGCTGGCTGGCGCTGTGTAGCAGCGCGTTCACCTGGGCGGCGCTGGTATCGCGGCGTACGGTCAGCGCGGCATCCATGGCCGAGACGTTGATGGTGGGTACCCGCACGTGCAGGCACTCAAAACGCCCGGCCAGGCTCGGCATCAGACGGCTGATACCCACTGCCAAGCCGGTATCCACCGGCACGATCGACTGCATGGCAGAGCGAGTTAGGCGCAGGTCGGTTTGATGATACGCATCGATCACCGGCTGGTCGTTCATCGCCGAGTGAATCGTGGTGGTGACGCCGTGCTCCAGACCCAATGCTTCATCCAGCACGGTAAGCAGCGGCACTAAACAGTTGGTGGTGCAGGACGCCGCAGAGAGAATGCGCTGCGTGGGGGCAAGCTCATGCTCGTTGATGCCCCACACGATGGTAGCATCCACATCGTTTTCAGCGGGCTGGGAGAACAGCAGCCGCTTGGCCCCAGCCGTTAAGTGCTGCTCGGCGGTGGCGCGATCCTTAAAGCTACCCGAGCACTCCAACACTAGGTCGATATCCAACTCACCCCAGGGCAGCGCTTGCGGGTCGCGTTCGCACAGCACGTGGATGCGCTGGCCGTTGACGAGCAAGGCGCTGCCATCGTTGTCCACCTCACCTGGGAAGCGTCCGTGGGTGGTGTCGTAACGGGTGAGATACGTGATGGTGGCGAGGTCAGAAAGCTCATTAATCGCCACCACCTCAAGTTCTGGGTGTTGGCGTTCCACCAGTGCCCTCAGCACGCACTGGCCAATGCGCCCATAACCATTGATAGCAATGCGATATTTAGTGGAAGCGTTCGCCATGTTGCGATGCGGCTCTTAGAAAAAGTGGCCCGATGATAGCGTATTTCACCGGGGGTTGCTTACCCAGCCCCGATGCCCACTAGCCGCCACGCCAGCGGCAGCAGCAGCGCGGTAAAAATACCGGTTAGGCTCATTCCGAGCGAGGCAAACGCCCCGGCGGTAGGGCTAATATCAAACGCTCGCACTGTACCAATGGCGTGCCCATTGAGCCCCAGAGCAAAACCGATGATGCGCTCATCGTTGATACGTAGCAGCCGAGCCGCCAAGCTAACAAAGGGGATGGTCAGCACGCCGGTCACTAGCAGCGAGCCCATTAATAGCGCAACGTTGCCGCCGAGCTGTTCGGTGATGCCGATGGCAATAGGCGCGGTCACCGACTTTGCCGCAATGGAGGCCAAAATGTCTGGGCTCGCTCCCAACAGCCACGCAATGCCCAAGGCATAGCAAGCCGCCAAAGCAGCAGCAATAGGCAGGCAGGCGGCTAGCGGTCGCCAGAGTTCACGGATGCGCGGCAGTTGCTGGTAAAGCGGCATACCCAGCGCCACCGTAGCGGGGCCTAACAGCACGGTTAGCCACGTAGCGCCCTGCTGGTAGGTGGCGTAAGGCAGCCCCAACAGCGCCAGTATTGCGGCCAAAAGGAGTGCCGCGATCAAAATAGCGGGCAGCCAGGAGGGCTTACCCAGCCGTATAAAAACTGCGCTGCCCACCAAATAAGCGGCCAGCGTTAGTCCAACGGCCAGTAAAGGCGTTGCGGTTAAGGTGGGCAGCAGGTTAGTCAGCATGGCTGCGTCCCATCAAACGCGTTAGTAACCATAGCGTGGTGAACACGCTGAGCAGCGTGCCGAGTAGCAGGGCGGCCACAATGGCCAGCCATTGGCCTGCCAGCTCATCCAGAATAAAGAATACACCCACCACGCCCGGCATAATCAGCATAGCCAGGAGTGCAATCAGCGGTTGGGCAGCGGCAGCAAGGCTGGAGGGCACCCTGCCGATCATAGCGAGGGTGGCGCACAGCAGCAGCATGCCCACCACCCCAGAAGAGATGGGTAAACCGGAGAAGTGAATGACCACTTCTCCGATCAACCAGTAGCTAATTAGCCATAGCAGACCGTTTAGTGCGGGCATCGCGATGCCCGCACTGCGTGACCCGTGAGCGGGGGATTAACCCAGCAGCTCATTGGCTTGTTTAACAATGTTCTCGACGGTAAAGCCGAAGTGCTTGAACAGCTCGCCAGCCGGGGCCGACTCGCCAAAGGTGGTCATGCCAATCACGCGGCCATCGAGACCAACGTATTTGTACCAGTAGTCGGCATGGCCAGCTTCGATGGCAATACGCTTGGTCACGGCTTTGGGCAGCACGCTTTCACGGTAGTCAGCGTCTTGGCCGTTAAAGCGGTATGCCGAAGGCATGGAAACCACGCGTACGGCTTTACCCTGCTGCTCCAGCTCGGCCGCGGCGTCCATCGCCAGGGAGACTTCGGAGCCCGTGGCAATCAGGATCAGCTCTGGGGTGCCTTCGCTATCTTTCAGCACATAGCCACCGCGCTGGATAGACGCGAGCTGGGCCTTGGTACGCTGCTGGTGCGGCAGGTTCTGGCGCGAGAGTACCAGCGCCGTCGGGCCAGAGTGGCGCTTAATCGCGGCATCCCAGGAAGCGGCGGTCTCCACGGCGTCACAGGGGCGCCAAGTGTTCAGGTTCGGCGTGGTGCGCAGGCTAGTGAGCTGCTCAATCGGCTGGTGCGTCGGGCCATCTTCGCCCAGGCCAATAGAGTCGTGGGTAAACACGTAGATAGCCTGCTGACCCATCAGCGCCGCCATACGCACGGCGTTGCGCATGTACTCCATAAAGATCAGGAAGGTCGCGCCGTACGGCACGAATCCGCCGTGCAGAGCGATACCGTTCATCACCGCGCCCATGCCGAATTCACGCACACCGTAGTGCAGGTAGTTGCCGCTGGCATCGTCGGGGGTGATCGCTTTCGCGCCTTTCCAGAATGTCAGGTTAGACGGCGCTAAGTCAGCGCTGCCGCCGAGCAGTTCTGGCATTTGCGGGCCAATCACGTTCAGCGCTTCAAACGACGCTTTACGCGAGGCAATGCTTTCACCTTTCTCTTGGGCCTGCTGGATCAGCGCTTCAGTCGCCAACTCCGTGGGCAGCTGCGCTTTCATGCGGCGCTTGAATTCACGCGCTTCTTCCGGGAAGGCTTCGGTGTAGCGAGCGAAGCGGCCTTCCCACTCTTGCTGGCGCGTTTTACCGGCGTCGCGGGCATCCCAGGCGGAGTAAATCGGTTCGGGGATATGGAAAGGCGCGTGCTCCCAGCCCAACTGCTTACGTGCCAGAGCCACTTCGTCGTCACCCAGCGGTGCGCCGTGAGCTTCTTCTTTGCCCTGCTTGTTGGGGGCACCAAAACCGATAATGGTTTTGCAGATGATCAGGCTTGGCTTGTCGTCATGGCTCTTCGCCAGCTCAATGGCCGCCTTGATCTCTTCAGGCTTATGGCCGTCGACGTTCGGTACCACGTGCCAGCCGTAGGACTCAAAGCGCTTGGCCGTATCGTCGGTGAACCAGCCTTCGACTTCGCCATCGATAGAGATGCCGTTGTCGTCGTAAAGGGCAATCAGTTTGCCCAACTGCTGAGTGCCCGCCAGGGACGCCGCTTCGTGGGAGATACCCTCCATCAAGCAGCCATCGCCCAAGAAACACCAAGTGTGGTGGTCAACGATGGTGTGGCCTGGGCGATTGAACTGCGCGGCCAGGGTTTTCTCGGCAATCGCGAAACCCACCGCGTTGGCAAAGCCTTGGCCCAGCGGGCCGGTGGTGGTTTCGATGCCGGGAGCGTAGCCAAACTCCGGGTGGCCAGCGGTGGGCGAGTGCAGCTGGCGGAAGTTTTGCAGCTGTTCCAGGCTCAGCTCATAGCCGCTTAGGTGTAAAAGCGAGTAGAGCAGCATGGAGCCGTGACCATTCGACAGCACGAACCGATCACGATCAGCCCACTTGGGGTCTTCGGGGTTGTGCTTGAGGTAGTCATTCCACAGCACCTCGGCAATATCAGCCATACCCATGGGGGCGCCAGGGTGGCCGGATTTGGCCTTCTGAACAGCATCCATGGAAAGGGCGCGAATGGCATTGGCCAGCTCAAAACGGGACGGCATGGGGGTGCTCCTCGCCTGAAAACGGAAAGAATAAAGGCGCTATTGTCGCTGACTTCCCCGGCGGCGGCAAATTCTCAGGGGCACGTTGTGGGAAGAACTTGCAACAGCGTGTAGACTCTGGCTCCCGAAGTGGTGGTGAAAGTGATGGTGCCGCTTCTTTATACGGGCAGGGAACTTCCTGCCATGATTTCCTGCTGATGCTGCGGTCATAACAGAGCAGCCGTCATACAGAGGGTCGAGTGCGCGATGAGCGAATATTCCCTGTTTACCTCCGAGTCCGTTTCCGAAGGCCATCCCGATAAGATTGCCGACCAGATTTCAGACGCGGTGTTAGATGCCATTATCGCCCGGGATAAACAGGCCCGCGTTGCCTGTGAAACGATGGTGAAGACGGGCGTTGCCATTATTGCCGGTGAGATCACCACCTCCGCGTGGGTGGATCTAGAGACGCTGGTGCGTGATGTGATTACCGATATCGGCTACACCTCTTCTCAGGTGGGCTTCGACGGTGCCACGTGCGGCGTCATCAACCTGATTGGCAAGCAGAGTGTCGATATTGCTCAGGGCGTTGATCGTACCAAGCCGGAAGACCAAGGCGCGGGCGACCAGGGCCTGATGTTTGGCTATGCCACGAACGAAACCGATTCGTTCATGCCTGCGCCGATCCACTACTCGCACCGTTTGGTCGAGCGTCAGGCGGAGCTGCGTAAAAACGGCCTGCTGCCGTGGCTGCGTCCGGATGCCAAGAGCCAGGTCACTTTCCGCTATAACGCTGAAGGCCAACCGTGTGGCGTGGATGCGATTGTCCTGTCGACTCAGCACGACCCGGAAATCGATCAAGAAGACCTGCGCAAAATGATTAAGCGTGAAGTCATTGAGCAGGTGATTCCCGCTGAGTGGTTGGATGCCAACACCCAATACCACATCAACCCGACCGGCAAGTTCGTGATTGGCGGCCCGGTGGGCGACTGTGGCCTGACCGGTCGTAAGATCATCGTCGATACCTACGGCGGCATGGCGCGCCACGGTGGCGGCGCGTTCTCGGGCAAAGATCCGTCGAAAGTAGACCGCAGCGCCGCGTACGCTGGCCGCTATGTGGCGAAAAACGTCGTAGCAGCGGGCCTGGCGGACAAGTGCGAGATTCAGGTCTCCTACGCCATTGGCGTGGCCGAGCCGACCTCCGTGTCTATCGACACTTTCGGTACTGGCAAAATCGACGACGCTAAAATTGTTGATCTGGTGCGCGAGCACTTCGATCTGCGCCCTTACGCGATCACCAAGATGCTGGATCTACTGCACCCGATGTACCGTCTGACGGCGGCTTATGGCCACTTTGGCCGCGAGCCGTTTGAGCACAGCTACAGCTGGGTAGACGACAAAGGCGAAACGCACACCGAGACGTTTACAGCCTTCCCGTGGGAAAAAACTGACAAAGCAGACGCGCTGCGTCAGGCCGCTGGCCTATAAGCTTCCCGCAAGCGCAATGAGCGCCATGGGTTAGCGAAAAGCGCCCTCTGGTTAACGCCAGGGGGCGCTTTTTTATGTGCCGAACGCAGCTCTGAGAGTGGTCATATACGCATTGCATCTCTGCCAGTTTCATATAAGTTAACTTTAATAAGGGCTGAAAAATCTCCCGTTCACCACGTGAGGATGCGTATGCCGGGTTGGCGAATCACCGGAATGGCGGGCCTAGCGGCAGCTTGGTTAATGAGTGTCACTTTTTCCGCACAGGCAGACATGTGCCCCGACTGGCCCGCCGAGCGGCTGGCGCTGGAAACCCAGGCGCTAGCTGAACATATCGAAGTGTGGGACCGCGCTTACCATGATGACGGCGAATCGCTGATTGCTGATGAGCTGTACGATCAGGCGCTGGCACGCTTGGAAAACTGGCAAGCTTGCTTGGATTCCCCGACTCCCCACCAGCCGCTTACCCGAGTGACCAGCAGCGACGGTACCCGCACGCATCCGGCCGCTCAAACCGGACTCACTAAAGCCGATGAAGAAGGTATTCGACGCTTTGCTAGCCGCCGCGAAGACCTATGGATTCAACCCAAGGTGGATGGCGTGGCGGTGACGCTGCGTTATCAGAATGGGGAGCTCGTCGAGGCTGTTAGCCGTGGAGACGGCGAGCGGGGGCAGGATTGGACGGTGCGGGTTCAGCAACTGCCCGGTGTGCCCGTAACGCTTCCTGAGCCCGTCTCTGCGG
>NZ_JAMZBE010000091.1:0-13576 GCF_024158645.1 Halomonas sp. 707B3 | reverse complement strand
GGGTTGAACGACATGGCCAGGTGAACTTCGCCACCCGGTGACATTACGTTCGAGCTGAAGCCCTGGTGATATTTCACGTCGCCGGAGCCGCGTTCAATGACTTTCTTGCCATCGAACTCGTCGATCAAGTCCGCTGGGTTTTTACCCAGAATGTTGACCAGCAGGTTTAAACGGCCACGGTGAGCCATCCCGATCACGACTTCTTTGGTACCGTAACCGCCCGCGCGCTGAATCAGCTCGTCCATCATCGGCACGAACGACTCACCGCCTTCCAGACCGAAACGCTTGGTACCCGGGTACTTAGATGCCAGGTAGTTTTCCAAACCTTCCGCCGCAGTCAACCGCTCCAGCACGTGCTTACGCACGTCATCGCTGAACTTAGGCGCACTACGTACCGACTCAAACCGACGCTGTAGCCAGCGTTTCTCTTCGGTATCAACGATGTGCATGATCTCGCAACCGATGGAGCGACAGTAGGTCTGCTCCAACGCATCAACGATGTCACGCAGCGGCGCTTTATCAATACCTAGAAAAAACGAACCGGTTTGGAACTCAGTGTCGAGATCAGCTTTAGTGAGCTGATGGAACGACAGGTCGAGATCGGGGACGGGGGTGGGATTACGCAGCCCAAGCGGGTCGATATTGGCCTTTTGATGGCCACGGAAGCGATAAGCGTTGATCAGTTGCAGGACTTTGACCTGCTTTTTGTTCTCACCGCTGTCGGAGGCGGCGACTACCCGGCCTGGGCGGCTTTCACGGCCCAGCTGGTAGAACTGATCACGAATGGGGCTTAGTGGAACATCGTGGGAGGCACTGCCTTCAGAACGCGGCAGCTGATCAAAATAGCTGCGCCACTCGTCTGAGACAGAATCAGGATCGGCGAGGTACTGCTCGTAAAGCGCTTCCACGTAGTGGACATTGCCACCACTAACGTGAGAGGAACGCCACATCAACTCCATTATGCCTTGTTGCATCTCTCGGTCACCCTGCACTGATGGGGTGGTATCGGCATCGCTGCATGCTAGCAACGACATCGCTATTGCCCTGCCGGCGGGGCGGGACGTTTGCCGGCGGCGCCGACCGGAGGCCGGAAGCCCTTATTCATACACGTATTTGCGACGCGATTCACACTCAGTTCATGCTCAAAAGCCGGTACTTAAAGCACCGGCTTTTAAACTTGACTGGTCATGGTGCGACGCGTCGCCGCACCGTGACAGCCCCTATGATAACAAGCGAAGCGCTACGATTTAAGTAGCTTTATGCTGCAACTTACGTGGTAGACGCTTTTTCTTCATAGGATTAAGTAGTTACGTGGCGTCCGCGAGCAACATTTCACGAATTTTACCAATCGCACGGGTCGGGTTGAGCCCTTTCGGACACACGGCGACACAGTTCATGATGCCACGGCAGCGGAAGACCGAGAACGGATCTTCCAGGCTGGTCAGGCGCTCACGGGTTGCAGTATCGCGGCTGTCGGCCAGGAAGCGGTAGGACTGCAGCAGACCCGCTGGGCCTACGAACTTGTCCGGATTCCACCAGAACGACGGGCACGACGTGGAGCAGCACGCGCAGAGAATACACTCGTACAGGCCGTCGAGCTTGTCGCGCTCTTCCGGCGACTGCAGGCGCTCGATAGCCGGTGCCGGGGTGTCGTTCTGCAGGTACGGCTGAATACGCTCGTACTGCTTATAGAACAGCCCCATATCGACCACCATATCGCGGATGACCGGAAGGCCAGGCAGCGGGCGGAGTGTCAGCTTGTTGTTTTTCACAACGTCTGACAGCGGCGTGATGCACGCCAGGCCATTTTTGCCGTTCATGTTCATGCCATCGGAACCGCACACGCCTTCACGGCAGCTACGGCGATAGGCCAGACCGCTGTCTTGCTCTTTCATCAAATGCAGAACATCCAGCACCATCAGATCGCGGCCTTTGGTATCGACCTGAAACTCCTGCATATAAGGTGCGGAGTCGGTTTCCGGATTGTAGCGGTATACGGATACCTGAAGATTGGACATGGTGACTCCCTCTCGTCGGTGCGGAGATTAGTAGGTACGAACCTTGGGCTCGAACGTATCGACGGTTTTCGGCTTGAAGTTGACGTCGCGCTTCTTCAGCTCTTTACTGGCCGGGAAGTAGAGCGAGTGTTTCAGCCAGTTAACATCATCACGGTCTGGGTAGTCGTAGCGCGAGTGGGCACCACGGCTCTCTTTACGCTCAAGGGCAGCAATCGCCGTTGCTTCTGCCACTTCCATCAGGTTGTCCAGCTCCAGCGCCTCAACACGAGCAGTGTTGAATACATTGGATTTGTCCGGCAGGTGCGCATTGGCAATACGGCCACGCAGTTCCGCTAGCTTTTTGACACCTTCCTGCATGTTTTTCTCTTCACGGAATACACCGAAAGAGTTCTGCATGATGTCTTGAAGCTCGGCTTTCAGCTCAGGGATGCTTTCGCCGCCCTCTTCAGACTCGTTCCAGCGCGTAATACGCTTCATGGCGAATTCGATGTCTGACTCGGAAGCGTCCAGATACTCGATACCTTCGTTCAGCGCGCCTTCGATGAACATACCCGCCGCACGGCCAAAGACCACCAAATCCAGCAGTGAGTTACCGCCCAGACGGTTAGCACCGTGAACAGATACACACGCCGCTTCACCACAGGCAAACAGACCGTTAACGATATGGTCGTTGCCATTTTCGTCTTGGGTAATTGCTTGGCCATGAATGTTGGTCGGAATACCACCCATCATATAGTGGCAGGTCGGAACGACCGGAATCGGGTCTTTCGCCGGATCAACATGGGCGAAGGTTTTGGAGAGCTCCACAATACCCGGCAGACGCTTGCCAAGGACTTCTTCGCCCAAGTGATCAAGCTTCAGGAAGACGTGGTCACCCTTATCGCCACAGCCGCGGCCTTCGAGAATTTCCATCACCATGGAGCGCGCAACGACGTCGCGGCCTGCCAGGTCTTTGGCGTTGGGCGCGTAGCGCTCCATGAAACGCTCGCCGTCTTTATTGACGAGGTAACCGCCTTCACCACGGCAACCTTCGGTTACCAGGGTGCCCGCACCGTAAATACCGGTCGGGTGGAACTGCCACATTTCCATGTCCTGCATCGGGAAGCCAGCGCGCAGCGCCATGCCAATGCCGTCACCGGTGTTGATCAGGGCGTTAGTGGTAGAGGCATAGATACGGCCTGCACCGCCAGTGGCTAGAACCGTGGCTTTCGATTTAACGTGAACCACTTCACCGGTTTCGATGCACATGGCAATACAGCCCACCACGTCACCGCTAGCGTTCTTGACCAAATCGACCGCGTACCACTCGTTCAAGAACGTGGTGTTGTTCTTGAGGTTGTTCTGGTACAGGGTGTGCAGGAGTGCGTGACCAGTACGGTCGGCTGCCGCGCAGGTACGGGCTGCCTGGCCGCCTTCACCGAAGTTTTTTGACTGACCGCCGAACGGGCGCTGGTAAATACGGCCGTTATCAAAACGTGAGAACGGCAGGCCCATGTGCTCCAGTTCAAAAACTGCTTTAGGGCCTTCAGAACACATGTACTCAGCGGCATCCTGGTCAGCGATATAGTCGCCGCCTTTTACCGTGTCGTACATGTGCCAGCGCCAATCATCATTCGGGTCGGCAGACGCGATGGCGCAAGTAATACCACCCTGCGCAGAGACCGTGTGAGAGCGTGTCGGGAACACTTTGGACAGTACGGCTGTCTTCTTACCAGACTTTGCCAGTTCAAGCGCAGCACGCAGGCCAGAGCCACCACCACCGATGATAATGGCGTCAAATGTCAGGCTACGAAGGTTAGACATGTATCAAGCTCCCCACAGAATTTGAATGCCCCACACCAGGTACACAAAGATGGCCAGAATAATCAGCGTCTGGACACCTACGCGCAGGCGAGTGGACTTGAGGTAATCGGTAGTGACTGTCCACAAACCGATCCAGGCGTGCGCAGCGATAGAGACAAACGCCAGCAGCGAGAAAATGCGCATCCACGTTTGCTCGAACAGCCCGCTCCAGGCGTAGTAGTCCAGGTTCGGATTAAACAGCAGGTAGGCAACAACGAAAACCGTGTAAAGGGCCAGGATGACCGCAGAAACGCGCTGCATCAGCCAGTCGGACAGCCCGCTACGGCCAAAACTTGTGATATTGGTTACCATACCCAAACTCCTGCCAGAATAATCAGAACTGCACTCACTACCACAGTAGCCTGTGCTTTTTTAACGCCACCTTCTAACGTCACACCAATGTTGGCGTCCATCAATAGGTGCTTGATGCCGGCCACAAAGTGAAATGCCAAGGCAGACAGCAGCCCCCACGCAATGAACTTGGCCAAAAAGTTGTTGGCTAAGGCACTGCTGACAGCATCAAAGCCAGCCGGAGATGACAGGGATTTACCCAACGCCCAAAAAGCGAAGATCAGGCCAACGAACAGGATGACACCCGTGATACGGTGTGTAATCGACGTTAGGGCCGGAAGTGGGAAATGTATCGTAGTCAGGTCTAAGTTTACGGGTCGTTTGCTATTCACGGCGTTATACACACTCTCTTGGCCCGCTCAGCGACAGGTCGGGCATAGCCCGAGCGGGCAGTGGTTGCTGGAAGGGGCTCGGCCGTTGCCAAGTCGGGCACGACCACCTACCTGCCGGTCGCGCGCCGTGGATTATAAGAACCTTAGCCCCTGCTGACAAACCGAACTCAGGCTTAACTCGACCATGGTGCAAGAAAATTGCCGCCAACCCGAGTCGATTTTGCGATGCAGCATGGTTATAGTGACACTTGATTGACGATTTGATAAGCCTGTTAACGTATCGTCAATTCTCTGGCACTTCGTTACTATGAACCTCCCATTAATCATATACAAAAATTATTCACTCAAACAATATATGTACAAGACCGGCTAGCGCATAGGCTAATTGACAAAATGTCGCACGCTTCTATAGTGGGCAAGCCTTTTCGCCGGCGCGGCATGCGAAACAACGACTTTACGTCCCAAACCGAACTCGAAAGGAGGCCAGCATGGCTGACAGGAAAGCGACATTGACGGTAGACGGTCTCGATAAGACGATCGAGCTACCCATGTATTCCGGCACACTTGGCCCCGACGTCATCGACGTGCGCGGCCTAGGTGCTGAAGGCCTGTTTACCTACGACCCCGGCTTTATGGCCACCTCTTCCTGCCAGTCCGCAATCACCTATATCGATGGCGGCAAGGGCGTACTGCTGCACCGCGGCTACCCCATTGATCAACTGGCGAAAGAGTCGAACTTTGTAGAAGTTTGTTACACCCTGCTGTTTGGCGAGCTTCCCAATGATGAGCAGTATGCTGATTTCGAATCTCGCATTCGCAATCACACGATGGTGCATGACCAGATCAACAACTTCTTCAAAGGGTTCCGCCGCGATGCGCACCCGATGTCGATTCTGTGTGGTGTGGTAGGCGGCCTTGCCGCTTTCTACCATGATCACATGGACATTACTCAGGAAGAAGATCGGGTGATCAGCGCTATTCGCCTCATTGCTAAAATGCCGACCCTGGCAGCAATGTCGCACAAATATAACGTTGGCCAACCGTTCAACTATCCGCGCAACGACCTGAGCTATGCAGAGAACTTCCTCTACATGATGTTCAGCAACCCGTGCGAAGAGTACAAAATCAATCCGGTATACGCGAAAGCCATGGACCGCATCTTTATGCTGCATGCGGACCACGAGCAGAACGCTTCTACCTCGACCGTTCGCCTAGCTGGCTCTACCGGTGCTAACCCGTTTGCCTGTATCAGCGCCGGTATCGCGGCTCTGTGGGGCCCGGCTCACGGCGGCGCAAACGAAGCCGTATTGAACATGCTCGATGAGATTGGTGACGACTCAGAAGAGAACATTCAGCGCTTCGTGGATAAAGCCAAAGATAAGAATGACCCGTTCAAACTGATGGGCTTTGGTCACCGCGTTTACCGCAACTTCGACCCACGCGCCAAAGTGATGAAAGAGACCTGCGACGAAGTGTTGGCCGAGCTAGGCATGGCCGACGACCCGCAGCTCAAAATCGCCAAGCGCCTGGAACAGATTGCCCTGGAAGATGAATACTTCATCGAGCGTAAACTGTACCCGAACGTTGATTTCTACTCAGGCATTATCCTGAAAGCCATGGGTATTCCGACCAATATGTTCACTGTGATCTTTGCAGTATCGCGCACCATTGGCTGGATCTCTCACTGGCACGAAATGCTCAGCGAAAGCTACAAAATCGGCCGCCCGCGCCAGCTGTATATCGGTCACGAAAAACGTGACTATCCTACCAAGTGATTGGCGGCTAACGCGCTAATGCACGCATAGGATGACAAAGGCCACCCACGGGTGGCCTTTTGTTTGCTTCCTACCAACAACAAAGGTGTTTTATGCGATCTATTACCACCGTTGCTTTTATTGGCCTAGGCGTAATGGGCTACCCTATGGCCGGCCACCTTGCCAAACAAGGCCTTACCACTCGCGTTTACAACCGTACTGCCAGCAAGGCAGAGGCATGGGCCAAGGCGTTTGGCGGCACGGCTCACTCAACACCCGCCGAAGCGGCTGAGGGCGCTGATTTAGTGTTGGTATGCGTGGGAAATGACGACGATGTTCGCCAAGTAACCACCGGGCCAGACGGCGCTCTCAGCACCATGATGAGCGGCAGCTACTTAGTAGACCACACCACCGCGTCGGCCGATCTGGCCTTGGAGCTGGACGCAGCTTGCCGCGAGAAAGGCGTGGCATTTATTGATGCACCGGTGTCTGGCGGCCAACAGGGGGCCGAGAACGGCGCGCTAACGATTATGTGCGGCGGTGAGCAAAACCACTTCGACACTGTGGCGCCCTTTCTCAACCACTACGCCCGCGCCGTCACACTGATGGGAACTGCCAGCAGCGGTCAGCTCACCAAGATGGTGAACCAAATCTGTATTGCCGGTTTAGTGCAAGGGCTAGCGGAAGGACTGCATTTTGCGGAACAGGCAGGACTAGACCAGCATCAAGTGATTGACGTCATCTCCAAAGGAGCGGCTGGCTCCTGGCAAATGGAGAACCGCCACAAAACAATGATCGCCAATGAGTATAACCACGGCTTCGCGGTGGACTGGATGCGCAAGGATTTGGGCATTTGCCTAGAGCAAGCACGTAGGCTAAATGCCACCCTCCCCGTTACCGCCCTAGTCGACCAGTTTTATGCGGATGTACAGCGTATGGAAGGTGGCCGCTGGGATACTTCATCGCTATTAAAACGGCTGCGCAAGCCTGAATAACGCTTGACTTTTTAGCACTGCCAGCCTGGACAGGGTTTTCCACACTATCTGTGGATAACCCTGTTCACAACCACTAGAAAACGTCCCACAATCGCCATGAACAGTGACCCAGCCTTAAATTGGTCATTTTTTGATCTACCATAAACTACTGATTTTAAAGAAATTAAGCTAAATCGCTGATTTTTTGCTTCATATTTATGTGGTTGTGCACAACCTGTTCCACGGAGACGCAAAAGTGGACAAGTCAAGCACAATATTGACAAAAAACGCGTGAAATAGACGCAAGTTCCAGACGACGGGAATGCAAAAAGAGCAAGTGAGAAAACTCATTGCTATTTGCTAATGATAATATTTTGGACGTGCGGATATAGATATGAGGTGGCGTCCCATAGGGGGTTCGAACCCCTGTTACCGCCGTGAAAGGGCGGTGTCCTAGACCACTAGACGAATGGGACGTATCTAACCTGGAAGCATCTTTGACAAGGCAACATCAGTGCTACTGATATTGGTGGAGCCTAGCGGGATCGAACCGCTGACCTCAACACTGCCAGTGTTGCGCTCTCCCAGCTGAGCTAAGGCCCCACATGTCTTGAAGACGGAGCGTATACTACTGATTCGCCTGATCTTCGTCAAGCCTATTTATCGAAGAAAACGCCGCGCTCTCACGCTAAGATCGCGCGGCGCTCTTCTCAATCACCAGTAACGATGATTATTTACAGGTCGCGGTACTCTTTTTCAAAGCGCTTCGCCTGCTTTTTGGACACGCCACCCAATACGGCAATCGCATGGCGAAGCCGTGCACGCGTCACGTCAGAGCCAAGAATAGCCATCGCATCCATCACCGAGGTGCTTGAGGTACTGCCTGTAATGGCAATAAACACTGGTGCCAGGAAGGCCTTCATTTTTAGCTCAAAGTGCTCTGCCAGACTTTTGACTTCCTCCAGCAACGCTTCTTTATGCCAAGCAGAGACGCCTTCAAAGCGCCATACCAGGAATTGCAGCAGTTTCACTAGCTCTTCGTTGTCCAGCTTTACGCTGTCAAAATCATCTTTAGTGATTGCGGGCAAGCCAGAGAAAAAGTGGCCCGCCAGCGGAACAACCTGGGAGAGCGTTTCTACCCGAGGGCGGACTTGCGGCAAAATCTGCTTCACGTAGGCATCATTGAACGCCCACTCACGCAGCGCCTGCAGCAGTGCGTCGTCATCCAGGTCTTCACGGATATAGACACCGTTCAACCACGTCAATTTCTCTAGGTCGAACACGGGCCCGCCGAGCGAGACACGCTGAATATCAAATTCTGCCATCATCTCTGACAAGCTGAATTTTTCACGCTCATCAGGCATCGACCAACCCATACGGCCCAGGTAGTTGGTCACGGCCTGGGGTAAAAAGCCCATGCGGCGATAGTAATTGATCGACGTTGGGTTTTTACGCTTGGAGAGCTTGGACTTATCCGGGTTACGCAGCAGCGGCATATGGCAAAGCTGCGGCATTTCCCAACCAAAGTACTCATACAGCAGTTGATGCTTCGGCGCGGAATTGATCCACTCTTCACCACGCAGCACGTGGGTAATGCCCATTAAATGATCGTCCACCACGTTAGCTAAGTGGTACGTAGGCATACCGTCTGATTTCATCAGAATCTGAGCATCAACCTGCGCCCAATCCACTTCAATCGTACCGCGCAGCATATCGCTAACCACGCACACGCCTTCGCTGGGCACGTTCATACGAATCACATAGGGCCAGCTTTCCTGCTCACGACGTGATTGCTCTTCTGCGTCCAGGGCTAAATCAGTTGGCTTCAATGCCAAATGCAGGCCTGCCTCTTTGCGTGACTCGCGCAGCTCATCAAGCTCTTCGCTGGTGCGGTAACACTTAAAGGCATGCCCGGCGTCTAGCAACTGCTGGGCATACTTCGCATAAATATCGCCCCGCTCGCTTTGCCGATACGGCCCGTGGGGACCACCTACATCCGGACCTTCATCCCACTCAAGCCCCAACCAACGCAATGAGTCGAGAATCATCTGTTCTGACTCAGGAGTGGAGCGTACTTGATCGGTGTCTTCAATACGCAAAATGAACTGACCGCCGTGCTGGCGAGCAAAGCAGAGATTAAACAGTGCAATATAGGCCGTGCCTACATGGGGGTCTCCAGTAGGAGAAGGCGCGATACGAGTACGTACGGTCATCAACAGTTCCCTTTAGCAGTTAAGCGTGGCGCCATTATACGCACCCTAAGAACAACCAACAGCATTGGGAAGGGAACGAGTTTGACTTAAAAGCGTCTGATCGAAAGCTCTCAGAACATAGATAGGAAGATGCGCGTTAAAGCACAATCGCTTAGTATGGTGTAGTACCTATGATTCGTGTTCATGCATGAGAATGAATCTCACTATTTTCAGCATGTTCAGAGCGCCACCTATCAAGGTGGAAGTACATTCAACGAGCTGATTTAGCTCATCGACAGGAAAATGAAATGGAATCGCTAGGCTCACGTATCAAGCAACTGCGACTTCGGGCCAAGCTCAACAAAGCTGCCCTTGCACGTAAAGTTGGCGTGTCAGATGTCACCATTTCTTATTGGGAGTCCGGGGCGATCAAGCAGATCGGTCATGAACGCTTAGTAGCGCTCGCCGATGCCCTTGATTGCTCGCTGGCTACCCTTTTGGAAGGTGACAGTGCGCCTCAACTGTTGACCCTGACCCATACTGGTCCCCTCCCCTGGGAACAGGTTCAGGCAACGACCATTACCGTACCGCATCATCTGCCGTTGAAGATTGACTGGAAAGCACCTTGCGTGATGGCCACCCCTGGCAAAGAAACGGATTTTTCACCAGTAGCCTCTGGTGATTTGCTGTTGCTTGGCCCAACGCATGTGTTTCATAAAGCAGGCCACTATCTCATCCAGCGTGATGGCCGATTTGTCATTGAGCACTTCTCCAAAGCGCCCACTGACACCTCGATTCATGCGGTGTTGTTAGCACACTGGTGTCCTGCCTAAAGCATCTACCTCCCCATCCCTACTTGTCCTCAATAACGTCCACCTGGTCGCGCGTCCGTCTTGGTTCACTGCCTACCAAGAAACGGCGCGAGTAGGTGGCTACCTGCCCTAACCCATGGCGGGACTGGCTGATGAGCTCTCCCGCCAAGTATTCGCCCTGGGTACCAATGCGTGCCTGCACGCTTTCTGGCTGCACGGTGGCTTCGCCTAACTGCACGGTGACAAGATAACTGCCATCCGGTAAGCCACTGCCAGAGCCCAGTGGGCCAGCTTCAAATTTACCATTCACCACACGTGTACGCTCTTGCCAGCGTACGCGGCTAATTTCTCGCTCTACCACTACTTGTAGCTGGGCATCATTTGGCAGATTGGTTTCGCCTTCCACCATCAAACGCCGGTCTGGACGTAAAAAAGCAGCGGTTGAAATCATTACATCGAGCGGCTCAACCTGTTGTGCAGACGGCTCAGGTTTAGAAGCACGCTCTTCGGCCACTGAGTGTGGCTGGTGTTGTGCGACCTCTTCCTCAGGCCCACTACAGCCGTACAACAGCAGGGTCCCCACTAGCGCCACGCCAACATAACCTAGCGTTTTCCCCATAACGACTCCTCATCTTCTGTAATAGGCGTAACGCTGCCTCTCTCGGGCTCTCACCATACCGCTTTTGACCGCAAAATACGCAATGTGATGCAGGGGTTGTGCAATATCAAATCAGCTTACGCTGGCCTCGAATTAAGCTAGCCACTGCTGCCCCCACTGATATAAAGATGAGCAATTTTATTTCCTAATGCCATTGAGCGCGGCGACGAGTGCCACACCTATGGTTTAGTGGTGTCCGGCTGCCATTCAGCAGGCGACACCTTCGAAAACGCCCTAGCCAACGCCCATTACATACGAGGCTTTTTATAGGTGGTTGCCTCCCAGCGAGTAGCTGGATCTCAATAAAAACCGTTAGCCAAAACAGCTTTTTAGCCAGCAAAGACGCTCTAAACAGGTTTGCGCAGTGCAGCACGGAAAGTGGCAAAGTGACACGTTTTGTGGCCAATATGCCTTGCGCTGTCCACTTAAAGTGTCAGACTATAGCCATGTATAACAGAGTAAAACACTCTAAAAGACACCACTTTCAAACCGCCGTATTTCACACCTAGCACCAAGCTGGGGGGTAGATCATGACCGCATTCACTAACATCGGGCTTTACAGCCCCAGGCAAGCAGAGCGCCTCATTGGCGTAGACGCGGAGAAGATCCGCCGTTGGCTGATGCCTGAGCGGTCAACCAAAGGGCCTCTCTGGGAACCCGAACCCCAAGCGTTAGGCGCAGAAGACACGCTGAGCTTTAAGGACCTGCTAGAACTGCGTGCGGTGGAGCAATTCCGTCGCCACAACGTGAGCTTGCCGGTGATTCGTGAAGCACTACACGTGCTCAGAGACTACTTGCAGCGTGACTATCCTCTGATCAACCCTCAACTCAGCACAGATGGCAAAAAAGTGTTTTTGAAGGTGCTGGAAGACAGCGGCGAAACGGCCATCACCGACCTCGTGAAACGTCAAAACGTGTTTCATGCTGTGATCTCCCCTTCGCTGAAAGCGGATATTGAGTTTGACCCATCCGGCTACCCGATTCGCTGGAAGCCTGATCCCGAGGACGAGAACATCGTGGTCGATCCTCGCTTTGCCTTCGGCAAGCCCATTGTGCTACCCAGCCACATGCCCACCGCCACGCTGGCTCAAGCGGCAGAGGTAGAAGGCAGCGCCGAAGCGGCAGCCCGTGCGTATGAGGTGACACAAGAGGAAGTGGAACGCGCCGTAAAATTCGAGACAAGGGTTTTATCGGGTGCACTTCTTCATTGACGAAAACATCAGCCATCACATTGCCAGCGCTCTTAACCACCTAGCCAAACTCTGCAGCGAAAGCCATACCATCGTGCATGCCAAAACCTTTAACGGAGGCCATGGCGTGCCCGACCAAGTGTGGCTTGAACGCCTTCAACAATCAGAGGAAACCTGGGTGATCCTGTCGAAGGATCGCTTCAATAAAGGTGACCCGGAAATGCTTGCCTTCGAATATTGCGGGATTACCACAATTAACCTGGGTAAGGACTGGAAAAAGAAAAACGTCTGGCAAACCGCGCTGCGCTTGATTGAATGGTGGCCCGTCATATCAAAAGAAGTGATTCAGACAACAGGCCCCATGCACTACGACCTGACTTGGGTAAGATCCCCCAAGCTAAAGGGACGTAGGAAAGCTGTTAAGTGATCTTTTTGTACAAAAAGCCCCGCAAAATTAGCGGGGCTTTCCTTTATTGTCATTTATTATAGCTAACCAATCCAAGGTTCAATGAGCTTTGGTAAATTCCATGTTGCCCAAGCTAGTAATAAATAAGCACAACCTGTAATAAACAAGAAAAAATAGAAAGTTCTTCGCCGCTTATCGATAGGCTGAAGAAAACGGTTTTGCTTATCCGCCTGTGATGAATAGTGCTGTAATACATCGAGCCATGCTTTGCTTTCCTGATCAGCAAGCAAAACATCTCGCCAGTGTGCAGCTAATTGGAGAACAAATGACAATAATAAGTAGCAAGACAGAACTTTTACCAAAAATGCCAACTCAGCGCTAACTAATAGGTCTTCGAAGTTGTTCTTATCGAATTTGGCAATGAACGAAAAAGCAACAAAAAATAAAATACCAAGTGCATCACGTGTGAGCGAATTAACAAGTTCACGAACCTTCGCAGCGTATAAATCTGCATGAGATTTCATGTCCTTCATAAGCTCACGCACTTCTTTATGGTAAGCGTCTTTACGTTCTAGAATAACAAATGCATAGCTGTCACGCGCTTGGTACAGAGCGGCTTCGAGGTGATTTTCCATACCTGAAAGCAAAGATTGTTCTCGCTCAATATCGATTGACAACCTGTCCATTACTAGACTGAGGCGAGTTTCAGGTCTCTCTTCATATACCCAGAGAACTGCCTCGATTAAAATCTTTAGTGTCTTAGCACTTACAATCTGATCTTCATCATACAACGGCATAGAAATACGCTTTGTGCCTTTCAGGGTAGCTTCATAACGACCTTCAATACAGCGTAATTCTTGCACGAGACAAACAGACAATACCATTGAGCTCAATTTAACCAATGGAGCTACTTCTGGATTTTCTAAATCTCCCCAGGTTAGAGCATATCCCCTGAATCCGTGAGACCGGCCCCCGGAAGCACTTCTAACCCACTGACCTGCATGGCAATATAGCCATTATCGCCATTCACCCAGACAGTGCCATGCC
>NZ_JAMZBE010000090.1:0-14069 GCF_024158645.1 Halomonas sp. 707B3 | reverse complement strand
ACAACGGCGGCACAGTGCTATTGGGATGATCAGCCCAGAGGCCTTTGAAGCCCGAATGATCGCTTAAACCAGTGTCCACTGTTGCTGGGTAAGATCAAAACACCTTGTAGGGTATAGAATATAATTTTTATACAACAAAATTTTAATAATCGATACAATCAACATCAGGGAAATGAAATGAATATATCAAAAATATTGAAAACATTGACAAGCAAAAAACCCAATAATAACCACTTGTACAAATGGAATAACATAAGAACAACTAGAGTAATGATTATGTAAATCAATCATTATTCATCAGCACACATGATAGGTAGATCACACATGGGGAATATGTTCTTTCGTTATATAAAGACCTTACAACTTATCCCTCCTTACCCACGACATATAACAACAACCGACATACTCAATCACTTATCGAACGAAGGCATTGACATCACAGCACGCTCTTTACAGCGTGACTTAAATGAGAAGTTAAGTCTTCACTTTCCGATTATATGTGACACAACACAGAAGCCATACCGCTGGTCGATGGATAAACATTACCAACTTGGTATTGCTTGCACCTCCATCCATTGCAACACATACAAAGAAAATAAAGGCACATAAGAGCAAAAGAAAAAGTACCAGTAGGTGATATACCCTACCTTCGGAGCTGGCTTATACGACAACTTTCGAAAGAACAAAGGCATGTTAGAAGATCACTCTGACATGCCTTTTTTTATATTTTATAGGTGCTCATCTATGTGCTAACCAACTACCACCTTCTCCCATTTTACTGGTTGGGGCGTATTATTCCTGCCGCCTGGGTGCCTTAATGTTGAGTTTCGGCGCGTAGCTTTTCCACCTCTTCTACCGGAAGTTCTTCAATGTCGGCAATCAACTGATCACTCATCTCCGTCAGTGCAATCAACTTACGAGCAGCATTGCGTTTGCTCTCTAGCGCACGCTGTTCTGCTTCCTGACGGCCTTCCAGACGACCTTCCTGACGACCTGTCTGGCGCTCTTTCTGCACTAAGTTTTCTAAATTCTCTGCTAACATCTCTTTATCCTCTACCAAGCTCGTGAGCTGATCGATGTTGATCTCTGCATCAAGTCGATATAGGTGACGTTTGATCCAGCGGGTGATGACTTTGTCGATTCGCTCTTTATGTGGATCGGCCTGAATCATCGTGACAATCCGATCCACCGCTGTTTGCAGGGTGGCCCAGCTCTCTCCTGCGTTTTCAACGCCAAAGATACCGCTGAGTGGTGACGATACCCTACCTAATTGCTCATCAGTATAGCGCCCTTCATCGACCACGTAATAGCGCAAATGGGGCTGATACCGCTGAAGAAAGGCAGGCGGTGTCGGCTGTACCAGATCAAAAATATCCAGCGGAGGTGTCCAAGGGTGGGCACCGTTGTAAAGCACGACGGGAAAGATAGGGGGAAGCCCTTGGCTGGGGGTGATCACCTTTTGCTTGAGTAGCTCGCTGTAAAAACAGGCAACATAGTGCATCATGCGAATGGGCATGGTGTGATCGACCGAGGATTGAAACTCCAGCAGAATATAAAGATACACCTCTTGGGTGATGCCTTCCCAGGTCACCTCCACTGACCACACCACATCTTCAATTTTCTCTTCAAACATCGGCGTGATGTAGTAACCGCTGTGTTGCTTGAGTTGGGTAAAGTCCATCAGCTGTGCAATGTCGGGTGGGGCAAAGCCTTCGATGAGCTGCTGGACAAACTCAGGGTAGCTGAATAGCTCTTTATAGCCGGTATCATGATGTTTGTGGTGGGGAGCCGACATGGAGGAAGCCTCTATCCAAGTGCAAGGTGCTTTCAGGGGGCTAAGCCTATCACAAGCTGCTCAAGCGTGTGATTCTCCATGTCGGGCTAATGATGCCATTGATTAGATATTTCTCTAACCACCTGGCTCAATAGGCAAATAACAAAAAACCGCTGCCAAATGGCATTTTTCTGGCCGAAATGCCCATTCTCACGAGTCAAAATCAAACGTCAGCTCGTCATCATCCCCACCATCGAGCACGCTATCCAGGTTTTCCGGTACGTCTTGGGTCGCGTGCTGGGCATGGAACTTAGCGCGCTCGCTTAATTGGCTAAGCTGGCTCATCGAAAACAGCTGGGCATGGGCCAGTGCCATCGGGCCGCCGCGTAATTGAGCATACGCCTCCCCTTCCAGGGCGTTTAAGGCTTTTTCATCGACACGAAACAAGCCGTTCACGCTGATCGGCTCTTGGCCTTCGCCGCGTTCAAGCTTCAAAGGCCATTGCTCAATCACACCGGCCTCTGCCAAGGCGTTGACCGAACGCTGCGTCAGCTCACGGTTTTGTTCGCACTGGTTGAGAAATTCCACTGTACGCTGAACAGTCGGTGCCAAGTTGCCTTCTTCATCAAACAGCGGCTCGCCCTGCTCCTCGCTCAGATGCGCTTGATCCACACACAGGGCTTTTTGCCCCTCCTCGGTATTGGCGAGGGTAAAGGGATAACCGCGTAGCGATGCAGGAACATAGCTGCCCAGCCAGCGCCCATCGCTGTGCAGGTAGAGGTTGTTTTGACCATCCAGGCTCAATAAGGCAACCGCTTGATAGCCGCTTTCCTGCTGGATAAAACCCAGCGCGTAGTGCGGCAACAGCTTGGGTAATTCCGCTAATAGCACCGGTGCTACGGCCTGATTCACAGCAAAGGAATAGCCCTGGCGGGGAAGGTAGGAATGTTTTGCGTGCTGGGTTTTGGAGAGTGCGATCCATTGGGCCATAGGGTCACCTGATAAGTGTGTAAGGCATAACCACAGACGTTATCTCTGCGCTTACGGAGTGGTTGTCATTGTACCAGCCACCGCCTACTATGCGACGCCTTGTCAAAAAGCAAGGGAGTCTACAGGTTAGTGTCTGTCATTGTGTTATGTTTATTTGGATTCGGTGGCTTTCTGCTTGGTAATCAGCACTGTCATTATCGTCGGCTGTCACCCCTACTGCCGTGGTACCTGTCGGCCTTTCCACCTCGCCCTGTAACGGTGATCGCGTGGTGTCATCAACAGTTACGTTTAATATGGCACTGCAAGTCGCTTGTGGGAAAGCGTCGAGGTCGACCACCAACGCCTGCTTATGTGGAAGACTGGATTCTGGCGATTCATCGGGAGAATCCTGGTTATTCGTATCGACGTATTGCTGCCTTGTTGCGTCATGACCTGAAACGTCCCATCGACAAGAATACGGTGGCACGTATCCTCGAAAAACATGGCTTATCACCGCACCCACCCAACCGCTCGCGTCGCTATCAGCAAGATCCTGACTGGCGAACCTTTCTGAATAACCACAAGGTATGCGGCATGGACTTCAAGACCACCTTTGATATTCGTTGCAGGGAAGTATTCATCTTAAACATTGTCGATCATCACCGACGCCGTTTAATTTGGTCACGCGCCACCTATCACCCCACTGCCCAGTGGATTGCTCAACAGTTAAGGGAAGCCTTCCCATTCGATGATGCGAGGGGTCGGATCATGGTCATGGACCGTGACACGGCATTTGCATACGTGGCAAAACAGACATTGCCTGGTCTAGGAATGAAGGTAAGGCGAACGAGCTACCAAAGCCCTTGGCAGAATGGTGTGGTCGAACGTTTCAATCGGACATTGCAAGAAGAACTACTCGATTACCTTGTACCGTTAGGATTGCAACATCTAAACCAGCGATTGACGGATTATCGTCACTTCTATAATACGGCCCGCCCTCACATGACCAATGGCGGCTCGCCTCCAGTTGCGCCCGTTCTTGCCGCCGCTAATGATAGCGATCTATCGCATGAGCCAAAGCACTATCGGCTGGAATCCGTACAATGGGTCGGCGGACTGCATCATAGCTATCGGTTGAGTGCTGCCTAACAGCCGTCGCCATGTTCAAATAGAAACCTCGTCATTGGCAATTGCCAAGGATTCCGCCTGTCTGAATGACGTGTTTTAGCCTTTGACACCCTCCTCAATACCATTATCCAGCCCGAAATAGTCTCTCATTCGAGCGTTTATACAAGCCTTGCCAATCAAACTTTCCAACAAAATGCTCAAATTTTAACCAAACTGCATGACTGGGAATTTTTCACCACCACACCTGTACCACCAACGATCACATCAGCAGCTTGGCTACCAACAAGGATGTCAGCTTGGGTAGAGCCATTCAGAGTGGCGCTGGTGAAGCCGCTGTGGTTGATACCTGAGAGGTTAATTGACTCAGCAGTTGTACCATTAGCTGGATTAACCACCAAGGTACCACCGTTACCAACGATGTTCAGGTTTGCATCATTCAGCTGAGCACCCGTGAAAGTAGCCGCATTGGCACCAACAGCGGAAAGATTGATTGCTTCAACACCTGTCAAAGTAAACGTGTTATCTGACAGATTAAGAGCACCAGCGCCGCCCGTGTATTGCAGGGTATCTGTACCAGCACCGCCATCGATGGTGGTTCCACCTGTCAGTTCACCGTCAGCAGCAAACTGAATGGTGTCATTGCCAGCACCTGCGTTCACAGTGTCTTTGGCGGTACCCAGCACGATACGATCGTTGCCAGCGCCAGTGTTAACCGTAACAGCGTTATCAGCCGTATCGACAACATCGTTACCGGTGCCTGTCGTGATGGTCATGGCACGACCCGCGGACAGATTGACAGTACCACTAACTTCCGAGGCATTGACAACTTTAGCGGTAACAGAACCCAAGGTCAGGTTACCCGCTCCAGAAGCAACCACTTCGGAAGTACCGAGACCTGAAGCAGTACCCAGTGTAACACCAGCAAATTCGCGGTTTGCAGCGACATCCAGGTTAACGGTGGCGAAATCGTTGAGGGTCAATACGCCAGTTTGGTTAGCCGTGGCGGACAGGTTAATTACACCAGTAGTCGCCGTGGCAGATGTCACTGTTGCACCATTGCCAGCATAGTCACCGGTAAGGGCTACGTTCTGACCAGAGGCCACTTTGACGTTAGCACCAGTAACTGCAGCTGTTTTCAGCTGAATTGCATCGGCGGCCACTTTCGAAAAATCATGCTCAGCAGCTGCCAGGGCACCTGTCAGCTCTACCGTCAAGGAAGCATCGCCAGTCAAGTTATTCTCAACTGTTGCTGCATCCAAGCCATTAGCATTAGCAGTGTAAGCCGTGCTAATAGTCAGGTTTTGATCACCAGTAGCAATAATCTTCTCATTAGTTGCAGAGAAGGTATCAGCAGCGGTGCCGAGAGTAACCTTGTTTGCAGAGCCGGTGCTGTTCAGAGTCAGCTGATCAATATCATTGGCTGCACTGGTGTTAAGAGTAGCATCAGAACCATTCAACGCAATTGAGACCGCTTCATCGTTAGCCGTTGCGGAATTAGTCGCAACAGTCAACGAAGTAATGGTGTCATCAATCGCCAGAGAATGGCCAGACTTCAGACCGTTAACGGTTGCACTGGTTTGGCCAGCAGCGGTGCTGTCGATATTGAGCTTTGAAGTCGACGTGACCTTGCTGACGTTGATGCCATTAGAACCAAGAGCAAAGTCCAGGTTAAGGGTTTCGATGTTAGCAATCGTCGGCGTCTGGATTGCTCCACTGACGACTAGGTTTGCAACGTCGTTATCAGTAGTCGATGAATCGACAATCACGTCACCGCTTTGCAGCGTACCAGCAGCACCATTGATGGTGTCGTTGTTAGCTGTCGTCGCGATCAAATCATCGCCAGCTGCAGTGAGACTGCGCCCTTTCGCTCAGCGTAAGCTGCTAATTTTAAAAACTTTTTCGGCCACTTTTTCGCTCCCTCAAAAAACTGTCATCATCCTGTCGAACGGCCACAAAATCAAATAAAAATACGCACAGCATATACTCTTTAATAATCAACGCGTTGCGGTTATTTTCCTGTCGATAAGCCGTCAAATTCGCAGTGCTTATTTCGTCTGTGAACGAATATTATTTGCCGCGAACACCAACGCTGTCTTACTCAGTTCAATCCGAACGTTGTCCGCCAAAAAATGCACCTCGGCACCATGCTCGGCAAACACGCGCATCAGGTTGTCCAGTGTCGTGGAACGAATCGACTTCTCCCCTTCCAATTTTTCCAGGCGGCTGATCGTTGGGCGTGAGACCCCCGCCGCCTTTGCAAGCTCGTTTTGACTCATGCCAAATAGATTGCGCAAAGAGCGAATCGCCAGTGCCGTTTGCTCGGTACGCGTCAACGCAGTGACGCCTTCACTCTTGAATTTATCATTATGAAGCATTTATGATGCACCTCGATAACCATGTGACGCATTGAGGCCACCATCATGCCACGAAAAACCCTAACGCAGAAGTTCGTCAACACCGCGCCGCTGCCAGTCGGCAAGCAGCGAGAAAACTACTACGACACCGAGTGCCCTGGTCTCTGCCTAGAAGTTCGCTCGAACAGCAAGCGCACCTACCACCTGCGCTACCGCAATCAGCGCGGCAAATGGGTGCAGCGGCTCATCGCCGACGTGAGAACCGTCAAACTCACCGAAATGCGTGAACACGCGGCAAAACTTAGAGGACAAATTGCCCTGGGGGACGATCCGTTTGAAAAGCAGGAATCGCTAAAACACGTTCCTCGCTTTAAACAGTTTGTGGAGGAACACTACCTCCCTTACGCCAAGAGTTATAAACGCAGTTGGGATACTGACGAAACGTTACTCCGACTACATATACTGCCGCGTATAGGCCGGTTTTATATGGACGAGATAACGCGTGGTCATATTACTTCGTTGCTTAGCGAGCATCGAAAAACGCACGCGCCTGCGTCGACTAATCGCGTACTTATCCTGATCCGTTTTATCTACAACTGTGCCATTAAATGGGAAACGCACGGGGTCGATAAAAACCCCACCAGTAAAATTGAGCAGTTTCCGGTTAATAATAAGCGGGAACGCTATTTAACAGATGAGGAGGCCAAGCGCTTATTTAAAGCCCTCGAAGCATCGGAAGCGGTAATGCTTAAATACATTATCGCCATGTTGCTATTAACAGGAGCAAGAAAAGGGGAAGTGCTAAACGCACAATGGTCAGACATAGACACGTCAATGCGGCTATGGAGGATTGAACGCAATAAAACAGGCAAAACGCGCCACGTTCCTCTCTCCGATAGTGCGCTGCGCCTGCTCAGCCAAGTGCCCAGGTACGAGGGTTGCCCCTATGTGTTCCCTAATCCAGCGACACGCCAACCCTACAATGATGTGTTCGGGTCATGGAAGCGTGCCCGTGAGCGAGCAGGACTGGAAGATGTACGTATGCACGACCTCCGCCATAGCTTTGCGAGCTTTTTAATCAACGGAGGGCGCTCCATTTATGAGGTGCAACGCATCCTGGGGCATACGCAGATCACCACGACACAGCGTTACAGCCACCTAAGCCACGACTCGTTATTGACAGCAGCCGATGCGGCGGGAAGGTTCTTGCCTACCATCACAACGGAAGTAGAAACAGCAAGCGAGGAAGAAACTTGACCGGATTGTGTTAATCTAAGAGTAAGTACAGGCACAAACGGTGGGAGCGTTCCGTTATGCAAATAGAAGAACTCATCAACAAAGTGAATCGATTGCCGTCACTCCAACAGCAGGAAGTGATCGATTTCGTGACCTTTCTTGAGCAGCGATACGCAAAGAAGGACTCCTCCCACGTCGAGTGGACAGACGAGCAGTTCCAAGCCATGAGCGTAGAGCAAGCCATGCGCGGCTTGGAAGACGAGCCTGATATTTATTCTGACGACGACCTAAAGGAGCGCTGGCAGTGAAACGTGCTGGACAAATTGCGCTTATGCCCTTCCCTTTCACTAACTTGAAACACAGCAAAAAACGCCCCGTTTTGCTGTTACGCCAGCTCGATAACGCAAACGACGATTGGTTGGTTTGTATGGTGTCTTCGCAAGTACGCCACGCCGTAGCAGACCTTGATTGGGTTCTTGACCAAGAAAGCCCAGAATTTATCGACTCGGGGCTAAAAAACACCAGCGTTTTTCGGCTATCCCGTATAGCTGTACTAGAGGGGTCGTTGCTAATTGGCCTACTCGGCTCTATATCGGACAGTCGCCTAGATGAACTCAAACGCCGCTTGGGCGCTTGGATAGTTGATTAGACCGGCTATCGCTACTAGGCACGGCACACCCCGAGGGAACGGGACATCAGGGCATACCACCATACCAACCGCTTAGCTCAGTCACACGGGTGCCGCCTTCATACGACCCTGCAAGCACGACGAACTCGAAAAGGTCACCACCCCTCCCCATCCCGGGGGATGCTCCCGACACCGTACACCCCATGCCGGTATAGCCCATAGCAAATGAGTTAAACGCCTTTACCATCCGGTGGTTAATCCATATCTGCACCTGCATATCAACGCCTGTGTTGGCGGAGGTAGAGCCAGACATACTAATGCAGAAAAACGCTCGGTATTGTGTAGACCCGCTCGGCATCCTTACGCTAAACGTGTGAACAACCGTCGACCTTGAACTTCGGCTAGGCAGAGAGACGTTAACATATCGGCCCGCGTCCCTAGTAACGTTAATACCGCCCACAATCGTGTTGGCGTAAATCGTGCCACGGAACGTAGCGTCATTAAACTCGGCGTTGCCGTTTTTATCTATACGCCAACCACGCGAACCATACGAGTAGTTATCGGACTGGATAACGTTCGCTATTTTAGCGTTGGTAATGGCCCCATCTTTGATCTTCGCCGAGCTAATCGCCGCATTGCTGATTTTCGCTTCGTCAATACTCGCCGACGCTATCTTGGCATTTGTTATCGCACCATTGGCAATCTTTGCATTGTCGATCGCACCGTCCCGAATTACCGCGTCCTTTATGTGTGTGCGCCCACCACTAATAATGAACGGTCGGTCATAGCCCACATAAAAACGATCGGCCTCGACACCAAACACCGACTCGTTGCCGTCGTCGGCTAAACCAAAACCGCTAATACGCCCGTTGCTGTTAATGCGAAGTGAGTAAATTGACTCAACGCGGTTAGTTACTGAGTTAAAACGCGAGCTAATAGTCCGCTGCAACGCCGAGTAGTTGTTTTGTACCTGCGTTTGCACCTGCGTTATTTGGTTAGCAAATGTTTCGCCCTGTTCAGTTATTTGGTCAACTAAACCGCCTTCGCCGTCAATAAGGTCGATGCGCTCGCGTAAATGCTGAGCCAACAACGTTTCGTCGATTTGGCCTTCCATGCGTTCGATTAACAACGCAGCAGACGGAATAGACACTGCCGACACCGGCCCCGTAAATGGCCCCACTTTATTACCCAACGAGCGAAAACGAACCCAATAAAAATACGCCTGTTCATCTTCGCCGTCTATTTGGTCAAAGTATGTTAAGCCATCCACAACAGTTAAAAGTTGTCGCTGTTCAGCGTTATTAGAGGTAGCCCGATAAACTTCGGTGTGTCCTACCGCGCCAAACTTTGGGGGCCAATCCCACTCAATAAAAATGCCGCCCATCATGGCCGTGGCCAAAAAACCAGTGGGTGCAGAAGGCACCCAAGTATCTAAATCAACGCCATCAGGCCCAAGTGATGAATCAGGCGGCGAAGGGAGCAAAGTCAAGTCGCTACCCCGAACAGATGTTCTAAATGCACCGCTCTCTTGTAAATCGCGGAACGTCACCACCTTATCCAGCTTCTCGCCACGACGCCCCAATAACACGTCGAGCGCCTCTTTCACTGATTCCAGCGTACTCAGCGCCGGTAACCGCGTGCGTTTTTTAGTCATTACTGAACCTCCCGTCCTGATTGACCAAGGATCACGCGGTAAACACGCCCGCCCTGTGGCGGCTTAATCACCACCTGCCACAAACCGCCCGTCATTACCGGAAGGCGCTGGATATGTGGGCCGGAAACTTCAAACAACGGCGTCTCCTGCCACTCTTGGGAAAGGTATTGGCAGCGCACCATGACCCCCACAGGGTAGGTATCCGCCTCGACACAGAAGCAGGAGAAACTGGCCGGTGGCGTCCGCCAATGTTTAGAGAGCCACTGCACATTAGTCGCTTCGCCGTCGGTGTCGATCGTCCGCACGGTGCCATCGCTGAACGCAAAGAAGTGCTTGTTGTCGCGCACGTTAAACGACACTGCCGAGAACTCGTCGGGCGCGTACCCAAAGTCGTATTCCACAAACCCTTGCTTGGGTACGAACCCCATCCAACGGCCATTTTTCGTCGAAAACACGTACCGGCCATTGAACGCAAACGCCTTGCAGTTCTCGTCTACCAACGATTCCATATAGGCCCGATCGACAATCTCCGACGTGATAACTTCCGCTTGGCCTGGGCCAGCCGCGACTAGGCCATCGAAACTGACATACATGGCATAGTCCCCCATATCCACGACGCTCTCGCTGCTAACGCAAGGCGCGTTAATCGGCAGCTCGCGGGGGATCGCGGAGTAAGGGTCACTGCCCTCGGCCCAATACGGTCGGCCATTGGTCACAATCAGCACGCCGTTGAGCAGCGGCATCAAGCCCTTCGGCGTGTACTTGATCGGGTATTGAAGCTCAGCGGGCCATGCGTGGGGCAGCTTGAGTTCGGAGTAGCACACATAGTTATCGAAGTACCCCGCTGCAAAAGCCGACGCCACTAGGCATAGGTTCCTGAGCTTAACAGGGGCAGGCAACCACCCTTCGTTAACCGCCTCCTCACCTTCCTGGCCAACGGGCACCGTGTCGTCAAACGTCGTTTGGCCAATCGGGATGTCCGCCAAAAATTGCCAAGTGCTAGACGACCCATCAAAGGTCGCTCGGTAGAGGCGGCGAAAGCCACCGTCGATATTGACGCGGGTAGGAGGCGCAGCGCCTACCAGAACAGGAACAGAGAACGCTCGGTCATAGGCCACCCGCGCTGTGCCGGACGCGAGCGATAAGCTACTTTCGTGCCCGTAGCGGTCAACAAAACTATAGGCGTAGGCCACGTCGACGTAATCTGGCTCCACCTCGATACGGTTGTCGTCACCCTCTTCGTATTTATGTTCGATCGTCGGTGCCGCCATCACTTCTGGAGCAGCACCAGGAGCAGGCACCCCCAAACGGTAGCTGACGGGGTTAATCACCAGCCCGCCTGGGCTATATTGCTCCGAGGTTGTGAAGACCGGCCCATCAACCCCCATGTAATACACGCGCCCCCAGGTATCTGCGGGGGATACCGGAGACACAAATGCCATCGCCCCACGCGGATTACCAAACGCGAAACGGGTATTGTCATCGGACAACTTGGCCACTGACCTCACTGCCCGCCCAGATAACTGAGCATCGGGGTAGTCAGGATTGGGTTCTAGCTTCAAAGCACCAGGGGCCAGTACGCCTCTATCGAGACGCACGTTCTGGGCGTAAGTGGCAAAGTTATCGGCCAGCGCCGTTGGATCAACCAACGGTGCCATGCCCCCGAACTGGTTGATCTCAAGGCGCATATCAGTAAGTCCAGACCACGTTAGGAGAAAGCTGCTCGTCTACATCCAGGTGGATGAACGAGTTGCCCACGCCGATGCGACGAAAACCCACCTGGATAGCCGCCGCCAGGATCAAGTAGCGGCTCACGCTGTCGGTGATGCGGATATCCACCGCCGTGCCCCGCAGGTGCGCCGAGTTGCTTGCGCCGCCTACTCGCCGGTTATGCTCAGGGTCACGATAAGCACTGGTAATCACCATCGGGACACCCGCCAAGTGACGCACCTGATCGAGCATTTGCAGCAGTTCGGGACTCATTTTGTCTGCGTGCGGAGCAAACTCATCCGCGTTGAAGTAACGCAGTTCGTCGTAAATCATCAGTCACGCCCTCCGGGCAGCTTGCTATAGAGCGTCCTTTCGGCGACCTGCATAAAGCGACCGCCGCTATAGGCGCAAGTGGAAACAAACACGGTGATGGGGATGTACGCCTGGAACGTTTCTGGCGTGAAAAGGTAAAACTCCGAGGCGAGGTAACCGGCTAATACCGCCGCTAACAACTCACTGAATATCCACACAAACGATGCCGCGCGGCCGCTGGCGATGCGCTGCGTGACGGAAACAACACCACTGACCGCGCTGAGGAACAGCATCGTCAGCAGCGACCAGAGATCAGGGGGGATTCGATCAGGCATACGCATCCTTACCAAAGAATTGTGTTATAAGCAATGCGTATATTTTAACCTACAAGACGCCGCCGTGCGACCAACCACCACGTCCAAATAGCCGTGTGGCCCAATAAAAACGCCGTGCGTCAGAAGGGTCGGCACCGTCGGCAATCATCAGCGCTTCCAACGCCCGATCGGCAAACTCTTTGCTAACCGTTCGCCACAGGTGCGAGTAGCAATAGTCGTGAAACGCTGCCGCTCGCACCGCTTCATGGTACCCAGGCGTGTACAGCAGATACGCGATGCGCGGGATGCTCGACATATCGAACACGTACCCTGTCGGCACTTCGTACTGCTCCCCGTCGATCTCCACGCGCAGCGGGGCAAGGAACAAATACTTACGGCTCTTGGCCGCGAGCCACGGGGCGTGGAAGCTCCGTGGCACCCAGCGGGTATCAAGCTCGGTTAGTACCTGGGCCTGCATCCAACACCTCAAGCGGGTCAGTACACACACCGTTCGGCGGCAACGTCAGCCCTGCCCTCGCCGCCAGGGCAAGCAGCACCGCCCTTCGGTATGGGTCAGCCGTCGCGCAATACTCGGCCCGCCACCCGCTCAAGTCACCGTAGTGATAGCCATCGTCGAGCGGCGTTTGCACCTGGGCGCAGCCAGATATAAGGAGTGCGAATAAAATAAGGCACGGCTTTACCATTGGATCGCCTCGACTTCCTCAACAGTAGTCGCGGATTCGATCTGCTCCTCCAACGCTTGCCGCTTGCCAGTCGCCGCACCCGACAACTGCATCCACGCATCTGCCTTGGCAATCACACGCGGCACTAGCTCAGCCATTGTCAGCCCACGGGCGTTGGCAATTTCAGTGAGCAACGGCGTGACCGCTGTGTTATCTGCCGCCCAGGCACGCGCTTCCTGCTCTTGCTTGTCCCAGGTTTTGGTTTCTACTTCTGGGTAGTTTTTGAGGATGACGTTGAGTTCATCTTCATAGGCGCGGTTGATCTCCTGGCGTTTGCGCTCTTGGCTTTTCGCCAGAGCCTCTGCCGTTTCTTCTGGCTTGAAGTCGCGCACCACCCAAGTCTGACGCCATGTACCGTCTGGCTGCTGTTCTGGCGTGCCCTCGGTTACTACGTCGCCAGTGGGGCGCGGAATAGTCTGCATACGAACAGCGCCAAGAGCCAATAGCGTGGCGTCATCGGGGTTACTCGGCAGACTCACATTGGGATGATCGTTCTTGAGCATCCGTAGCGTGTAGGGGTAGCGGCCAATGCCGCCTTGGTCGTTCAGTTTAATCAGTAGCATGTCATGTGCCCTTATGCCGGGGATACGTCGGAGCCAGGAACTACGGTACCGTTTACAGTGAAGTCGCCGCCTGTGCCCAAGTTCTTGCCAAGATCGTTGGGGTCATCGAAGGGCATGTAAATCAACGGCGTTGGAATTTCGCCGGATTCAATCTTGGGTCGAATATCTACGGGGTAGCCGAAAGCATCCACGAACTTGAGGCGCTCGGATTCTTGGGAGAAGTCAATGTAATCGGTGGTGAAGTAGGTAAAGGACAGATCGCCGTTAATATAATACGAACTGTTGCTACCATAACGCCCGACCACACTGGCATCATTTGTAAAATCAATAAAGTCATTGATATACGTAGACCAGTTTGGCGACATTTGTTGATTGTTAATATACAGAGATCGCTTTGCGGTGTCAGATAGGTCGACTGACATTTGTAATACAAACCAGCTTCCAGCATCTACTATAGTGTTCAGATTTGATGACTGGAATACCTTCGTCCCAGAATGGTTCCACATCTGAACGTTGAACTCATTAGTAGCGTTAAAGTCAATTAAAACCTTTAGGCTTGAGGATGACCTGCTGTCAAAAATTACATGAGTACCTGTATCAACCCTTTTTAGCGCAAGGCACAAGCTAAAGGTCTTGCTGTCAACCGCCCCCGCTAACCCCCCTCTACTCATATACCCCGTACTC
>NZ_JAMZBE010000089.1:0-14387 GCF_024158645.1 Halomonas sp. 707B3 | reverse complement strand
CCAATAATGTTAGGAATAAAAAACGCTAAAAAGAGATCCCAATAAATCATGCGGCACCCTCCGCGCGTTTTTTACGGGATGGGCGTAGGAGGGCCGCCAGCAGAATGGCCCCAATCACCCAGCCGGGATGTACGCCTAGCCAATAAATCACCGCGCCTGCGATGACCGCCATAGCGATGCTGATTAGCCAGCCAAGGGCGGCTTTGGATTTATCGAAGAAGTCCCAGGTGAGCTGAGCCATCATGACCATGACTACCGGAATGACCGCTTGTCCCATACCGCGAATCCAGCCAACGTCGCGGTAGCGGCTAAAAATGCCTAACATCACAATCATGGCCACGATCATCGGTAGGATAACGGCAATGACGGCCGCCGCGCAGCCGCTGATGCCCGCTACCCGGTAGCCAATATAGCCGGGCATTTTGGTGGCGATGGGGCCGGGTAGGGTATTGCCGATGGCGAGCACGTCGGCAAACTCTTCATCCGTTAGCCACTGGTGGCGTGTCACGACTTCCGCACGGACCAGCGGTATCATGGCAGGGCCGCCGCCAAAGCCGAAAATGCCGACGCGAAAAAATGCCCAAAAGAGTGCGGTTTGCTTCATGCGCTCATCGCCTGCAGGGAAGGCAGCACGGTCAACAGCATAAGATTTCCCTATTTATCGTTTGTAGGTTAAAAAATCGATTATTTTGTCTAAAATAGAATATAGGTGAGCCAGATAAGAGGCGTCAACACCTAGCGATGGAATCTCCGTAAACTGAAGCTTTGCCATGTGACGCAAAAGGACTCCGGAATGAACAAGCACATGCAGCTCCCCGCTGTTAGCGCATCCAGCCCCATTTATGACGTGCTGCGCCGAGATTTGGTAGGCGGTCGCTTCAAGGCGGGCGAAAAACTCGCGATTAATGCGCTCAAGGAGCAGTATCAAGTTGGCTTGAGCCCACTACGTGAGGCACTCAATAAGCTAGCGGCGTATGGCCTGCTGGTGCAGGAGAATCAGCGGGGGTTTCGAGTCCCTAAGCTTTCGCGGGAAGAGTTAGATGACATCGCCCGCCTTCGCACCGAACTTGAAGGTATGGCGCTTGAGCGAGCGATAGCCCATGGCGATGCGGTGTGGGAGGCAGACCTTTTGGCGGCAGCGCATCGTTTAAAGCGTGCCGATATTACGCTGGATAAAGGCGAAGAGTGGGAACGCCTGCATACGCATTTTCACCGTACCCTGGTGGCACCCTGTGGTTCAGTATGGCTCTTGCGCTTTATTGAACAATTGCACGACCAGTTCGACCGCTACCGCCGTTTAGGGCCGAAAATGCCGACTATCCGACAGGAACTGGATGAACAGCACCATGAGCTGGTAGAACTAGCGCTTCAGCGCGACGCGACAGCCGCAAGAGCGCTAATGGACGACCATATTCACAAATCTTATGAAGTGGCCTTGGCGCGTTATCAACAGCATGCCTAGCGTATTTCCGAGGGCTTATCTGTACACTGGCGTCCAATACGTGGCAGATGCCACGCCATTTAAAGAGCCGTAAGGTGCAGGTGGAACGGGTATGACGCAAGCAGCAGATCAGCAGGTAGTGGACCAAACGCTGGCATGGGTGAGCCATTTTATTGTTGGACACAACATTTGCCCCTTTGCTAAACGTGAGCTGGAGAGCAATACGATTCGTGTTGAAGTCGTGCGCTCGAAAAAAGTGGATGTGGCCCTTGAGGAGTTAGTGGCGGAGCTGGAGTGGCTCAACGAGCACCCTGAAGCAGAAACTACCCTGCTGGTGTTTCCGACACTTTTTAAAAGCTTCGACCACTACTTGGATTATGTAGAGCTTGCCGAGCAACTGCTCGTTGAGTTGGGCTACGAAGGTATTTACCAGCTAGCGACGTTTCACCCTGACTACTGTTTTGCCGATGCAGAGCCAGACGACGCAGCGAATTACTCAAACCGCTCGCCCTATGCCATGGTGCATTTGCTGCGCGAAGCCAACGTTGAGAAGGCCATCGCTTTTTATGGCGATACCGCGGCTATCCCCGAGCGCAATATCGCCTATCTCACCGAGTTAGGTAGTGAAGCCGCTGAAGCACAGCTACAGCAGTGTCTTAACCCGACTCTCCATAAATAACCAAGCGGTGTTTGCCTTTGCCCTTAGCTGCGTATAGAGCAGTATCCGCCAGTTGAAAAACTTGCTGAATGTCATTGCTATGTTGGGGCCAAATAGAGGCTCCTAGGCTACAGCCTACATGGGCGTTTTGAGCATCCGGTAGATTCACTGGGGTAGCGATGCGAGTGAGTAAGCGCTGGCTAACTTCATGAGTTAATGCAGCGCTGGTGGATGAAGGGCTCTTTAACACCATCACAAACTCATCGCCCCCTAGTCGCGCCACCACATCTCCACTGCGTAGCGTTGCTTTTATCCGCTGCGAAATTTCGATAAGCAGTAAATCCCCTGCATGATGCCCTAACTCATCATTTACACGTTTGAAACCATCCAGATCAAAGAGCAGCACAATAATACTTTGCTGCTGACGTTCTGTTTCTGGCAGGGTGTGTTGAAGATATTGATTTAAGAAAGCCCGGTTGGGCAGGCCTGTTAATGGGTCGGTATTGGCCAAGTCCTCTAGGCGGCTAATGGTTTGGCGCTGGTCAATTAGACGCTCCACCATATCGCGCATAGAGGTAGAGAGCCGTTTAAGTTCGGGAGAACCGTTTTCCTGGGTAAACTCAAGGCGGCTTTTGACGGTTTGGATGTTATCGGCGGCTCTGGCAAGGCGGGACAGGGGTTCGACTAAGCGAGAGGCAACAATCCATCCGATAATGGAAAATAGCAACGCCACCAGCAGACCAGTACCTAAAATGAGCTCGTAAAGCCTATCAACAGGGGCAAAGGCGGTGGCCACGGGCTGCCTGCTCACGGCCACCCAGCCCAGTCCTGGAAAGTCTCCAAACCCTTGGCTACGAGCGACGCCTGTGACGTAGCGCTGCCCATCCGGCCAAGTTTCGACAGACCATTCAGGGGTGGTGCTGTTCGAAGAAGAGTGAATAAACGCCAGAGGTTGCCCTATCATCTCGTCAGGACCCAAAATCACAGTGCCTTCCGATGAGAGCAAGAGTAGGTCCGTTTGTTGGTCGCGCAGTTGTGGTGAAAACATAGAGTCTTTCACTTGAGTCGCCCACTCCCAGCTTAGATGAACCCCCAGAACGCCAGTAAACTCACCGCGCTGGTTGTGGAGAGGCGCGGCAATATCTACAAATTGGATAGGTTCCCCCGTGGGGTTAGGCAGTAGCTGCGCCAGCATCACGGCATTGTGCACATCCCCCACCCACAGTGCATGCTGGCCCTCCATAAACACAGGCCGCTGGGCAATCGAACTGCCTTCCAGAATGCCACCAGTTGAAGCGATAACGGTACCAACGGCATCTGTCACGCCGATCCATGAGAGTACGTCATAGTTACGCTGCAGGTGTTCTAATTGCTCACGTATCCAAAATCGACCGGAAGAGTCAGAAAACTCTTTAATGCCTAGAAGTAGCCGCACTTCTTTAATCCGCGCATCCATACTGCGGTTGAGTTTATCCACCATTTGGTAGGCGGTATCAGCACTGTCGTGACCAATATTGGCTTCAAGCTGAATGGCAGCCTCTCGGGAGGCTACCCAGCTAAGCAGTAAGGTAAGAGCGACTACCAACGAGGTCGTAAGGCCAATAATTCTTGCGCGTAGGGAGATGCGCCGTAGGAGCGAGCAGTGGTTAGGCATTGAGGGGGCCAAGCGAGTTGTCGTTATGATTGGTTACCTTATCTTAATTTTTGTTATCGAACTAATAGGGAGGGTCAACGTTGCAGATTTGACTGTGCGGGCCAAAAACGGCTGATGGCCCGCGCTAGTCTGTTAGGTTTTATTTAAAACTCTTCCCACTCTGGTTCAGCGGTTGGGCGCTGGCGCTGTGTGGCGCTCACGTTTTGCGATGGGGCACGTAAACGTTGGGCAGGCGCAGTGGCCGAGGGTTGAGCAAGCGTTGCTTGACGGCTGGATGCGTTTAGCCGGAACGCCGCGACCAGTTCTGCCAAGCGTGAAGCTTCATCTTGTAGGGAAGCCGACGCCGTACTGGTCTCCTCCACTAAGGAGACATTCTCCTGAGTGGCAGAATCCATTTCAGCAATCGCGGTGCTGATTTGGCTAATGCCTGACTCTTGCTCCTTCGCTGCAAGTGCTAGTTCCTGCATCATATCGTTCACGCGAATAATGGCTTGGTTAATGTCGTCCATGCTTTCGCCATTTTTCAGCGCTTGATCGGCCCCTTGAGCAATGCGGCTCGCGATGTCCTCAATCATGGTGCGGATTTCTTTAGAGGAGTTCGAGGTTTTAGTGGCCAGTGAGCGTACTTCACTCGCGACCACCGCAAAACCACGGCCATGCTCCCCCGCCCGTGCTGCTTCCACCGAAGCGTTCAAGGCAAGAATATTGGTTTGGAAAGCGATGGAATCAATCACTTGAATGATTTCATTCACCTTCTGCGAGCTGGTTTCTAGTTCACGCATCAGCACGCTAGTTTGTTCAGACTCTTGCTTACCGTGAGCGGCTTTTTTGGAAGCATCTTGAGTCAAGCGCTCTGCCTGGGAGGCGGTATCCGCATTTTGGCGAACGATGGATGAGATTTCATCCATGCTGGCAGCGGTTTGTTGAAGCGCAGCTGCCTGCTGCTCAGTACGTGATGCAAGATCCTGGCTGCCGCCGGCAATTTGCCGTGAGCTAGCGGCCACGGTAATGCTGCTTTGGGAGAGCGTACCTACCATTGCTTGTAGTTTGTTCTGCATATCGTGCATTGCACTGTAAAGGCGCCCAATTTCGTTGTTTCCACGAGACTCTATTTTGCTAGTCAAGTCTCCCTTGGCAATGTTCTCACATAGCTGAACGGCGCGCTGTAGTGGGAGAACAATAATGCGGTTGATGCCAATACGTACGCCAATAAACAGTGCCAGAGCGAGGAAAATCAGTACACCACTAATAAACATTGTAATGGTATGCAAACGTTCTGCTGCGGTAATTTCCTCCGTCGCTAGGGTTTGCGCACGTTGGTTGAAATTACGCACCGCGTCAGTGAAGGGGCCAAAGTTGTCATTAATTCGATCACGATGACTCATTAATATGGCTAAATTTTCTGTTGCTAAGTCGCTGCGCAGATCATTGGTCACCAACAGTTCAAAGTTCGTCTGAAGCGTTTGAATGATGGGAGCTCGTAAAGCTGTGCTAGGTACCTCGACGGCTGTGAACTGTGCAAAGCGAGATTCAGCACGCTCTAGGGCCGTCCGGGCGAGATCTAATGATTTTTGAGCGGCGACAGTATTACCATCTTCGCTATATTCGTTAAAGCGTCCTAGCCGTACTCTTAGTTCCATTAAATTAACTTCAGCTCTGTTAATGGCGGAGACTTGCTGTGCCGCAATTTCATCAACTCTACGTAAACTTTCCATAACATCGAGTTTTGTCATAATACCTGTCGCTGCAATGGCCAGTAGTGCAGCTAGCATCAGGCCTTGTACCACTGCCAATGTATGTTTGACAGATAGGTTTCTCATGTTGATTGCTCTCATAGGCAAGGAAAGTAAGGAGTTTGACAGGCAAGGAGGAGAGCCTTGCCTGTATATTATCGACATAAAGGGAGATAAGTTGAGAGATACGAAGCCATTTTTTGCAGCGTTGAATGTTCAGCAGGCCAGAGGCCTGTCGATGAAAAGAATAACGCTGTTTAGTGTTCGGTTAACGATTTATGCATGACGTGCGTATCAACGTAACCAAGTGAGGCGTGCTGATAGGCATGGGGAACGGTGCCGACGATGCTAAACCCCAGACGTTGCCATAAGGCCACGGCGACTTGGTTGCTGGCCACTACGGCGTTGAACTGCATGGCTATAAAACCATGTTGGCGCGCAGCTTGCTGTGAGTGTTCGCACATGGCTCGCGCAACCCCTTTACCTCGCGCGTGCGGCGTTACCATATAGCCGCAGTTACACACGTGGCTACCAGGGCCAGCGGCATTCGCTTTTAAGTAGTAACTACCTAGCAACTGCCCCTGTTCGTCTTTCACTGCAATACTGAGCAGTGGTGTTTTGCACCACAGTGAAAAAGCGTCGTCATAAGTGATGTTAGGATCTATCGCGTAGGTTTCTTCGGCAGCTACAATGGCCTGGAACGTGGGCCAAAATAGGGCGAACTCATCCGCAGTCATTGGTGAAAATTGAAGGGTTTGCATGGGTCTTTTCTCGTTCATTAAGGCATAAGCTACGTTAGCATATTCTGATGCGGCTCAGCGCAGTTGCATCGTTCCCCACCGAGTGGGCCATAAATTACAACGAGAGGGCTTGGCAATGACCATCGAGAGCGCACTGACCTACTTTTTAGCTATCTTTGTGTTTGCCGTGACGCCTGGCCCAGGAATTTTTGCGTTACTAGCTAAGGGGATGTCGGCGGGTACGCGTCCGTGTATCCCGCTGGCGCTGGGTATGACGGTGAGCGATGTGATCTATTTATTGCTGGCGTTCTATGGCCTAGCAGCGCTGGCCGAAAACTGGGGGGAAGCTTTTACGCTGCTTCGCTATGCGGGGGCCGCATACCTGTTTTACCTGGGCTGGAAGATGTGGACCGCGGACGTGACGCCTCACGCACTAGATACTATTCCGCTTAGTAGCGGCGCTTGGCGGCGGGATATCTTTAAGAGCTTTCTACAAGGCTTTCTGATTTCGGCCTCTAATCCGAAGGTCATTCTGTTCTATATTGCGTTTTTACCCACCTTTATCGATCTCACCGTGCTAAACCGGAGCGATATGTTTCTGGTGGTGGGCTTAACGCTGGTTGGGTTGATGATGGGCTTAATGCTGGTAGCATCGTTTGCTTCCTCTGCGCGGCGCTTTTTTCAATCGGCGCGCGCTCAGAAAGGCACCAACCGTACCGCAGGCTCGCTGATGGTAGCGGCAGGTGCTTTTCTCGTTGCGAAAGGGTGAGTAGAGCGGCTTAACGTGCGGCTTGGGCAACAATCTCATAGCTACGCAGCCGATCAGCGTGGCTATAAAAGTCGCTATTAATCATAAGTTCGTTAGCGCCGGTACGTGCTTGAAACTCTTCTAATTGCGCTTTTACTGTTTCCGGGCCGCCAATAATAGCCGCCCCCAAAAACTGCTCTACTTGAGCGCGTTCCATGGGGGACCAGTCTAACGTGTCGACGGGGGGCAGTGACTGGGTCGGTTTACCACGAATCAAGTTTAAGAATTTTTGCTGAGCAGTGGTGGCCAAGTAGTGCGCCATCTCGTCACTTTCCGCCGCCATGACAGGCAGGCCCACCATCGCATAAGGTGCCTCTAAATGCTCAGATGGCCGGAAATTATCCCGGTATAGGCGCAATGCTTCAAAGAGATAGCCCGGCGCAAACTGCGCAGCAAAGGCGAAGGGTAGGCCGAGCTTTGCCGCGAGCTGTGCGCTGTAACCGCTGGAGCCCAGTAGCCAGATGGGGACATGGGTGCCTTGGCCTGGAACGGCTTTAACGGTTTGGCGAGGGTCCGCATCGTCTAAATAACGGCGCAGCTCTTCAAGTAGCTCTGGAAAATCATCAACTCCTGCATGGGCGTGGCGGCGCATAGCCCGCATGGTGGCACCATCTGAGCCAGGCGCGCGGCCCAGGCCAAGGTCAATTCGCCCTGGGTAGAGGGTTTCCAGCGTGCCAAACTGCTCGGCAATCACTAACGGTGGGTGGTTAGGCAGCATAATACCCCCGCTACCCACGCGAATGGTAGATGTTTGCCCCGCCACATGGCCAATCAGTACGGCGGTGGCCGCACTGGCAATCCCTGCAATGTTGTGGTGTTCGGCTAACCAGTAGCGCTGATAGCCCAAAGACTCCGTATGCTGGGCTAGAGAGACGCTATCACGAAACGTTTCAGCAGCGCTGCCGCCTTGGCGGATGGGCGCTAGGTCAAGAACAGAGAGTACGGTTGAGGCAAGTTGGCTCATAAGTCACCTAATAAACATGCATGGTCGGCGGGCCAAGTTGTTAGCACGCTTCATAATACTATGTTTATGCGGGCAGCAACGAGCAAAAACAAGGCGTCAAGCGAGCAGAGTTACTCTCGGGGCGGTGTGGGTCGCACTAGGATTTCATTAACGTCAACATGGGGTGGTTGCGACAGAGCATAGATCACCGCATTGGCGATATCGCGGTCTGCTAGCGCGTACTCGGGTGGTTCATCAAAGAAGGGAGTATCGACCATGCCAGGCTCAATCAGCGTCACCCGCATGCCGGTGCCGCGTAACTCCTCGCGCAGATTATAACCAATACCCGTTACTGCCCACTTAGTGGCGCTATACATGGAGCCTGGGATGGTGGTGCGGCCTGCGGCAGAGCCGGTTAAAAGAATATGACCCTGGCGGCGTTTTAGCTCTGGCAAGCAGGCTTGCAGCGTAAGGCCAACGCCGTAGACATTGGTGAGAATCATCTCCCGCCAAGCAACATGATCGGCGCTGCTAAACCCACCCGGTGAGCCACCGCGACCTGCATTGGCGAATACTGCATCAATGTGGCCAAAGGTTTCAATCGCCTGTTCCACCATAGCTTGCTGCTGGCTTAAGTCGGTGACATCAACTTCGCAGGTGAGTACGTTCTCTGGACCAAGCTCTTGAGCAAGCGATGTCAGCTTATCGGCTGAACGAGCGGCAAGTACCAACTGGTAGCCTTCACGAGCCGCTGCACGAGCGGTGGCCGCACCAATGCCGCTGGAAGCGCCGGTAATTAACAGTACGCGGTCATGCATCGCTTGCTCTCCTTGCTCATTAAACTGGGTGAGCTTTCAGCATGGCTAAAACCTAATCAGGTTGCAAATCGGGCTCAGCGCTGCTGTTTTTACTCTTTACGTTGCAGCATGGCAGAGAGGTCAAGAATCGACTGTGCCATATCCGCCATGCTTTTGCTTTGGTCCATTGAGGTTTTTCGCAGAAAGCGGTAGGCCTCCTCTTCACTCATGGACTGGTGCGCCATGATTAATCCTTTTGCCCGCTCGATTAGCTTGCGTTCACGGAGAGCCTTGCGGGTATTCTCCAGCTCGTCGCTTAGCCCCTGTAAGCGGCTGGATTGAGCATGAGTGAGCTCCAGTAGTGAGCGGCTAAGCGGAGAGTTGAGGGCGTTGGCGGTTAGGTCTCCAAGCGGCTGAGTAGAGTGAAGGGCTAGTAACTGTTCACAGGGCGCAGGCAGCGGTCTGTCAGGCTTCGCCTTCGTCTGTTCTAGCTCTGCTTGGGCCTGGACAATTTTATGATGGCAAAGGGCCGTTAATTGGGTATTCAGGGTGTCTTCAACCGTTTTAATCGTATCAATACGCAGGGTGGTGAGCTCGTACCAGGTTTCACCTAACGTATTGCCCGTATTGCCTGATGCCGTTTGGTGGTGAGAACGCTGGCAAGCAATATCTCGCAACTGACAAATGCCCGCCAGTGTTCTAGGAGAGAGGGATTGTTGCCAAGTCCCCAGAGCCTCTGGGGTGGCAAATTCTACAAAGGTGTCAAAGCAGCGCTGTTGAGCGTCAACCAACTGGTTCAGCAGCGTACGGTGGGCATTGTCGAAATGACCGAGAGTAAAACCAAAGGCGCCGCAGGCGCGCTCTTGCCCCGCCAGCTCTTTACCCTGCATAAGATGAAAAATAGCGACCAGGGCACGGGTAATGTCTGGGTCGACCGCTGTGTCGGCCGCTTCAAAAACAATCGCTAAGAGACTGCTAATGAGATGGTTAAACGCTTGAGTTGCTGCATCTGGCGATATGTTGAAGGTCTCAATTGCATGCCGTAATACATCTAGTTCATCCAGTGACAGCCAGACGGCAGCAATGCGGCGTAATAAGCGCGCTGTCGCCTGTGGCCGTGACTCCTGGCTAAGCGCTTCGAGACGCTGACGCATCGAGGCTTCCGCCGCTTGACTATGCTGCAGGTAAGTGGCTCGTCGAGTTTTAAAACGCTTGCCTTTTGAGGCTAAGTAAATCGTCGAGGCTCCTCGCTCGCGTTGAAGCACATGAATAAACTGGCTGATATCGCTGACGATATCTGCTGTGGTTGCTAAGTGGTGAAGGTTATCAATGTCGCAGCGCAGGGCGGTTAAGAGTAGCTGTTGGGCAGAAGACATGTTGATTTCCTTATTACTCGCCGCCTAAAGGTAAAAAGCCCCCACAGCGATGCGCATGCAGGGGCGGTGTTAATTAATATTAACGCAATGACAGCGCGCCTGCTCCTGTGTCTTTGCCTAGCGCATCACGATAGGCGCTGGCTTCTTCTGCTTCGGTGGCATCACTAAAGCGAACGACCAGTACGCAGGAGGCAAGTACCAATACGGTTAAGCCGAGGTAAAAGAGGCCTTGCTGGTAGCTGAGGCTTTCGCTACGGAATAGAAACGCTGCCGATACAGCGCCCACGTTACCGCCTGCACCGACAATACCGGCCACTGCGCCCAAGGCTTTTTTATTGATAAAGGGCACCACACCAAAGGTGGCGCCTTCCGCCATCTGCACGAACAGGCTAAATACCAGCATGATGCCAATCGCCAAGCTGAGTACATGCATTTGCGAGAAGGCGACGAGAGCGATGCCTTCGCATACTAGTGCGATAAAGAGCCAGCGGACGCGTCCTTTTAGCCCACCCTGTTTAGCGAATAGGTCGGAAAAAACGCCGCCAAGGGTACGAGCAAAAATGTTCATTAAGCCGAACAGGCCTGCGATTAAGCCGGCGGTTGCCAGGGTAAGATCGAATTTATCGAAGAAGTAGATTGCCGCGATATTGTTGATGGTCAGCTCGACCCCAAAACAGAGTCCGTACACCACAAACAGCGCCCAAACGCGGATATCCTTTGCCGCCGCTAAAAAGCTCTGGGCTGCGCCATGCTCTCCGGTGGCTGGCGGTAGTTCACCGCGGGCGCGCAGCTCGCTGAAGTTGCCGTCTGGGGCATCTTGAGTGAACAGCCAGTAAGCGATACCGGTAAAAAATAGCACTACGCCAGGCACGACCATGGCCAGACGCCAGCCGAGCGCTTCATTAACGCCTAGCATCAGCATGCCCGCAAAAATCAACGGCATAACAATTTGTGTGGTGCCGCCGCCTAGGTTGCCCCAACCTGCGCTCGTGGCATTAGCTGTGCCAACCACATTGGGCGCAAACATCATGGTGGTGTGGTACTGGGTAATCACAAACGAAGCGCCGATAGCGCCAATCGCTAGGCGGGCCAGCAAAAACGTTTCAAAACTGTTAGCCAGACCAATGCCCATAACCGGAATGGAGCCGAGCATCAGTAGGCCTGTGTAGGTTTTACGTGGTCCAATACGATCACACAGCACGCCAATCAACAGGCGCACCACCACGGTGATCGCCACCGAGGCAATAATGGTATTGCCGATTTGGGTTTGGGTGAGCGATAGATCCTCGCGAACCACCGCCATCAGCGGCGCAATGCCGAACCAGCCGAAAAAGCAGATATGAAATGCGAACCAGGAGAGGTGAAACGCGCGCATTTGCGGTGTTGAGAAGTTCAACAGTCGAATGCGGTTGGCTTTATTGCGAATGTCCATGGATGGCCTCACAGAGCATAGAACGAGTTTGCCGAGACACAACGCATCAGGCGTTGCGTGGTTACGAGAACATGCCTTCGCCGTTGAAGGTCAGGTTCGACGCACTCGTACCCTTGCGGGCCTGGTCCACGCCTACTACTACTGCATAGCAATAAGCAAATACTCCGCCATCTGTCTTTTTAAATATTTAAATCAGTTGCTTAATGTTTTTTCAAAGCAGTGCTAAGGGAAATAAAATCACTAGATTCATCAAGTGAGCGCACTCCTCATGAGCAGAGTGCGCCAAGTTGGGGCAGTGCTGGATGGCTGAAGGGAGTTATTCGTGCAGATATACTGCATCAATATCCAGGGTTGAGCGTTGGCCGATGGCATCAAAGTTAGCCGTGATCCAGTTGTCGGCGGCTTCTCTCCCTTGGTCAAACAGGTGGCATAAAAATGGCCATTCAGAGTTGAGTTTGCTTGAAACCGATAAGCTATCGAGTGCCTGATCGCCACTAATGCGGTGAAAAAGCGACTGCTGGTAGCAGTTTTCAATACCCTGCTCTTCAAGGGTACGTTTCAACAGCGCGATCATGCGCACTTCTTTAATCAGCGCGGCATTAAAGGTGATTTCGTTAAGGCGGTTCATAATGGCCGAAGCGGAGGTGGGTAGTTCATCACGGCGAATCGGGTTGATCTGTACCAACAGAATATCCCTTGCGCTGCACTCTTCCATTAAGGGGAAGAGGGCTGGGTTGCCCATGTAGCCGCCGTCCCAATATGCTTCGCCGTCGATTTCCACAGCCTGGAACATAAAGGGCAGACAAGCCGATGCCATGACCGCATCGACGCTCATCTCTTCTCGACGAAACACACGCTGTTTGCCGGTGCGCACGTTAGTAGCTGCCACAAAGAGCTTTAGCTGGTCGCACTGGCGTACCCGCTCAAAGTCGATGTGGGCCGCCACAATATCGCGCAATGGATTCAAATTGAGCGGGTTGAGTTGGTAGGGCGACACCAGGCGAGTCATCAAGTCCATGGCGATATAGCCGGGGGAGTGCTCCAAACTCCAATTGCCGGTTAATACATCCATCGGCGAGCGGCGGATAGGACTTGCCATGCCCGCGCGGCTTACCGCCTTCCAAAAATCCCTGAGAGATTGCCGGGCGGCCTGTTTACCACCACGGGTAAGGGCATCTGCCATGACTACGCCATTCATAGCGCCTGCGCTGGTGCCACTAATGCCCTCAATCTCAATACGGTCATCTTCCAGAAGTCGATCAATAACTCCCCAGGTATAAGCACCATGGGCTCCACCGCCTTGTAGCGCGAGATCTAGCTTCTTTGCAGCTGCCATCGTCATCCTTACCGTCTGCGTTATGAGTGCCATGCTCAGCATGGCATAAATAACGCATTACGGAAGGAGTGTTATATGGGGAGCAATTTAAGGCGCATCAGCAAGCGGTGAAGGATGACTTGCTGACATCGGTATCTCATAAACAGCCTGCTCCATAAGCTGATCAAGTTGCTTAGCAAGTGCTACGCTTGCTTCCTCCATCAGTGCTAGGGAGGCCAGTTGACCCGTATGATCCCCTTGTCGTGCATAGCGCAAAGCGTCCAAGCCGCTTTCATGGAAGCGGCGGTGAGGAGCCGCCAGCGAGCGATACGCCTCGGTATGTTTATAGCGCTGCCCCTCGCCCGTAAAGTACCAGCGGCCTAGCGTACAGTGCTGATGATCCACCATGTGATCCTCGAAATAGGCGGAAAGTAGCTGGTGGTAGATCTGACTTTTCCAAACGGCGTGCTCTAGCTTGGCAGCGTGCAAACAGGCCGTCGTGGTGCTGTGGTGAATCACTTTATACATATGACGTGCTTGATCCATGAGTTGCTCTATCACCTGCTCTGCCGCTTGGGCTGCATTGGCCAGCGCCGTAGATGTTTCCCGCTGATGGGCCTGCACGCGAGCATCTTCTTTTAGCAATATGGCAACCTGCTCAATCCAGTGATCCAATTGGTGGCCTAGATGCTGCGTATGGTCGGCAAGGTGCTGGATATCGCTGACGATAGCAGGTAAGCCAGAGGGCTCCTGGTGTATATGAGCCTCCTCTAGCGCCGTGGTCATGGCAAGTGCACGGGTATGCCCGGCGTTACGGGATAGCTCTACACCGATTTTGCGTAGCTCGTGCAGCGCCTGTTCGCTAGCGAGTGGGGCTGCATAGTGAACATCTGCCTGTTGGAAGCGTTGACACTGGTGTTTGATCGTCTGAGCCGTTTGTTCAGCATGATGAAGCCGCGCAAATAAGTCCGACAAAGTGGCTCGTTCACTCGCTAACTGCTCGGCATGGTGTTCGGCCCCCGTGCTTAATGAAGTCAGCATATCTGCTCCTTTGGACTGGAGCATGCTGATCGATTCAACCGGTGTCATCAGGCTAATAGCACGGCAACCATGAACGCTTTTTTCAGTCGCAAGCTGAGTACGCAGCTCGGTAACTTCATGCTCTAAACGGCGGATCGTTTGAAAGGGGTGCATAAAGGCAAACATGACCAATACCTGCAGTAGTGGAGCGTTGTGTGATCTTTTGTCACAGAGTATTGCAGAGGGTTTCCATGTCTGCCTGGAAAGAGTATCGATTCACGATCAAAATCAACCTCTTGCATATAAAAAGAGGGAGTATTTTCATGCTTCACGACTGCTTTTCTTAATTGTTAATGAGTGTGGGTAGTATCTTATACCTGAATCCGTGAAGCCGGCGCCGACACTTTCCCTATCACCGCCAGCGAGCACTTTTTGATCATTCGCCCCGTGCAAGTTGGCTTTCGCAAGCC
>NZ_JAMZBE010000088.1:0-14718 GCF_024158645.1 Halomonas sp. 707B3 | reverse complement strand
GCGGTAACCGTGATTGCCAGCGGCCGCCAGCCGCAGGTAATTACTCGGGTAATGAATGGTGAAGCGCTCGGCACGCTGCTGCGTCCTGATCAAGCCCCTATGGCAGCGCGCAAGCGCTGGCTAGCGGGTCAGCTTCAGGTGCGCGGTACGCTGGTGCTGGATGCGGGCGCGGTCAACGTGCTGCGTGGTAAAGGCTCTAGCCTGCTGGCCGTTGGCGTGCGTGACGTGCAGGGCAGTTTTAAGCGCGGCGACATGGTGCTGTGTGTGGATGAGCAGGGCACTCGCGTGGCCAAGGGCTTGGTCAACTACGGGGCCGACGAAGCTCGCCAGCTAGCGGGCCAGCCAAGCCACCAAATTGAAGCCATCCTTGGTTACGTGGAAGCCCACGAACTGATCCACCGCGACAACTTGGTAGTGGTTTAAACGGCGGGTTAGCCACGCCGCTTAGGCGGTAGCGGTACCTGGCGCGGCCAATCATTGGGTACCACCATCAGCCGCGTTAGCGGTCTCTCCTGGCCACTATTTTCCTGGCAACTCTTTTCCCAGTAGTTCTCTTCCCAGCAGTTCTCTCCTCCCTTCGGGTCGTACAGCATCACTTGCTGCGGCCCGTAGCGGTTGACCTGTGCCATCACGGCCTCCATCCGCTCATTGGCGTTGCCAAACGCGTCGAGCGATGGCGGCGCTAACCAGTGGGGCTTTGCTAGCCACGCGACCTGTAGCGCCGTGCTGTAGCGTTCGGCCACGCTGGGCCAAGCGTGTTGATGGCACCACCACCCCCGCCGATGCTCGGCCGTTGCCCCGACAGGTGGTGGCAAATTGGCCTGCCATGGATAAAACAGTACGCCGGGCATGGCAAGCTGCTGGGTCAGCAGGTTGCTTAGCGTGGTCGCTTCGCCCGTATCTCTGGGCGTTAACCAGTGAGCAATATTCGCCTGCGCCGCTCGAGTACGGGAGAGCGGTAGCTGATGATGGAGCAGATGACTGCACTTCAAGGCCAAACTGTCCAAGCCGCCAGGGCCAATCCAGCGGCTTTGGCTAGTGGCCTCTTCTGGCCCCTCGGTTAGGCCAAGATAGAACTTAATCGCCACTTCTAAATGAATGGGGGAGGGGAGGTCCCGCGTGCGGTAGAGCATGTCCAGCTCTCCCAAAGTGTTGCGGCACTGGGTGATGCGTAGGTTGTTGGCCAGTAGGCGAGTATTAGGGGCGTTATCCAGTAACAGCTGCCACAGCCGTTCATGGTAGTGGCCCATGCGCGTGGCCAGCTTGCCATCCAGGGCCTGCACCCTGGGTAGCAGGGTGTCGAGCCACTTATGCTGCTCCTCTGCCAAGCCCAGCGCGGAACGTGTGGGGCGGCCTGGGTAATCGCCAAGGGTCACCAAATCTGGTGTGACGATGAGCCACGCCATATCGCGCAGCACCGCGTGGTGAATTCCATCGCTGACACCTTCGGCGGAGGTTGTCACAAGTCTCTCCTATCAATCGGCTCGATATACGACTGAGTTAGCCGCCTGCTGCTACGCTAAACACATTACCTCGCGATGCCAATAAAATCCCCAAGATACACATAAAGGAGTGTTGCATGGGCAGTGCCAAGTCGAAAAAGCAAAAGTCTAAAGCGAAGAAATCCTCGGCGAAAATGTCCGCCACCAATGCGCCGCAGCAGCTAACCCCCGAAACGGGCGCCGCTCTGTTCGAAGATGCCCGCTCGAGGCTTGAAGCGGTCTTCAGCGCGCTGGCGATTCATCCCGATGCCCAGGCCCGGTTGATGCAGCCCAGTCTCTCGCTGCAAGTGAGTGTGCCGGTGCGCATGGACGACGGCAGTTTGAAGGCGTTTCCCGCGTGGCGTGTGCAGTACGACACCAGCCTAGGCCCGGCCAAGGGGGGAGTGCGCTTTCACCCCGATGTGAATCAGCATGAAGTGACCACCTTGAGCTTTTGGATGGCGGTGAAGTGTGCCGTGGTAGGTTTGCCCTATGGCGGCGGCAAAGGGGGCGTGCAGGTGGATGCCAAGGCGCTTTCTTCGTTAGAGCGTGAGCGCTTGGCGCGGGGCTATATTCGTGCGATTGCCGACATCATGGGCCCTGACCGAGATATTCCTGCCCCCGACGTCAACACCGATGCCACTGTGATGGGCTGGATGATTGATGAGTACGAACATATTCTGCGCGCCCAGGCACCGGCGGCTATTACCGGTAAGCCGCTGTCGCTTGGCGGCTCACCGGGGCGTGTAGAAGCGACCGGACGTGGGGCGCTGACCGTCTTGGATTTTTGGGCAGAGCGTGAAGAGCGCAAGCCGGAAGAGACCACGCTGGCGGTGCAGGGGTTCGGCAATGCGGCCTACCATTTCGCTCGCTTGGCAAGCCAGCGCGGCTATCGAGTAGTGGCGGTCTCGGATTCCAGCGGAGCCATTTATGACGCCGATGGCATAGATGTAGACGCTGCTAAAAAAGATAAAACCCAACAGGGCAAGCTTGCCAAAAGTCAGCAAGGCAAAGCGCTATCCGGCGATGACTTGCTCGCGTTAGAGGTCGATGTGCTGGTTCTGGCCGCGCTGGAAAATCAGCTGCACAGCGACAACGTGGGCGATGTGAAGGCAGGCGCAGTGCTCGAAATTGCCAACGGACCGCTCACCAGCGATGCGGATGCGGCGTTGGAAAAACGCGGCGTGCCCGTGCTGCCTGACGTGTTGGCGAATACCGGTGGCGTTATCGTGAGTTACTTTGAGTGGCTGCAAAACCGCTCAGGCGAGAAATGGCAAGAAGGGGAAGTCAATCAGCGCTTGAAGCGTCGGCTCAGCGATGAGGCCAACCGGGTGCTGGTCAGGGCGGAAGAGGAGCGAGTCACCTATCGCCAAGCAGCCTATCGGCAAGGCATCGAGCGAATTGCAGAGGCGATCATGGCCCGGGGCAACTGCCAAGACTGTCGCTAATCAGCGAAGCGACACAACGCAAACGGCGGGCCCGAAGGCCCGCCGTAGGGTGTGTACTAATAGATGCGAGGGTCGCTTAAGCGATTAGTCGCGATCCATCTGGGTAACTTCAAAAGAACCCTGGCGCAGGCTCAGTTCCAGCTCGCGACCGTTTTGCTCGCGGCCTTCAACATCGATGATGCCGCTTTTATCGATATCGATGCTTTCAAATTCAGTCATACCTTCCTGGCTGGCAGCATCAAGCGCTTGGCGGATGTCCTCTTCGCTCATGCCCCAGGCACCGGTAATCAGGCGCTTGCGCTCTTCTTGCAGGCTTTCGCCGTTATCGATGGAGAAATCCACATCGGCGTACCACTCATCGTCTAACCAGCCTTCCACTTCGACACGGCCACGGTCATCAACATTGATCTCTTCGATGTGGCTGAACCCGTAGTCGGCGGCGTAGGTTAGAATGTCATCGATCCGGTCCATCGGCTGAGTGTCTGCTTGGGCGCTACCTGCAGCAGCGGCAAGCAGAAGAGCAGAGGTTGGGATCAGCAGCATTTTTTTCATAGCGTTCATATCAAATTCCTTCTTTGCTTAGTGAATGCATTGCCGGATGATGCCTAACGAAGGTCAGTTAGCGAATGCGACAGGGTATTTATATCACCGGGGTTCTTTCCTTAACCTGACAAAGCCGTTCATCTAGCGTTCATGTTGCCTTTGGCATCCTACTGTTATGAAAATGACGTCTCTTCTCTCTATTAAGCAGCGCTCCTGGCAACGGCTCCCCTATAAGGGCGGGCTGGTATTGGCGCTGGTCCTCGTATTGATGGGTAGCGCGACCGGCGACCAGCACTGGGAAGCTCTGCACAGCGAGGTACGGCGCGGTGATGTGGTGCCGTTGGAGACTATTCTTGACTGGCTCGACGCCCACTACATCGGCGACGTGCTGGAGGTCGAAATCGAGCGCGACGATGGGCTGGTTGAGTATGAAATCAAGCTGCTAGGTCCCCAAGGGCAGGTCGTAGAGTTCGAGTTTGATGGCCAAAGCGGACAGCTCATGCAAATCGAAGGCGTGCGTATTCGCGATATGCAGCGTTAACACAGTTACCTGCGGTGTCTCGTCTTTATTAGGTGTATTCATAAGGGTTTTTTGATGAAGTGTTTACTGGTAGAGGATGACCAGGCGCTTGCCCGTGAGCTGAGTCAAGCGTTGCAAGATGGCGACTGGATCGTCGAGCGGGCAGAGAACGGCCAGGAAGCGGACTTTTTGGTGCGCACAGAAGCGTACGATACGGTCATTTTGGATATTGGCCTGCCCGATGGCGATGGCACTCGCTGGCTCTCTTCCTGGCGGGAGGATGGCATTGATCTGCCGGTACTGATCTTAACGGCCCGTGAACGTTGGGCTGATAAAGCCGCTGGTTTTACCGCGGGTGCCGATGACTACGTGACCAAGCCGTTTGAACCCGCCGAGGTGCTGTTTCGCCTGCGGGCGTTGGTACGCCGCACCCATGGCCATGCGCACCCGGTGCTTAAAGTGGGCGAGCTTAGCCTGGATACTCATACCCAGCATGTCACCTTGGTGGGGCGTCCCGTGAGCTTAACTGCTCAGGAAACCCGCCTATTAAGCTACTTAATGCATGCCGCGCCGCGAGTGGTCAGCCGCAGCGAGCTGTCTGAGCACGTGTACGACCGCGATCACGAGCCCGACTCTAACGTCATTGATGTTCAGGTCAGCCGGTTGCGTCGCAAGCTAGGCGCGTGGCGCATTGCCACACTGCGCGGTCAGGGGTATCGCCTGTTAGCTGATGAACCGAGCGATTCATGAACGCTAATGTGGTCTCTTGGAGTCAGCGCTGGGCCAACCGCTCTATCAATCTACGCCTGCTGTTGGCGGTGCTGCTCATGGTGCTGCTGGCGCTGCCGGTTGCTGGTTGGCTATTGGCCCACCATTACCGCACCGCTGCGGTCAATGCGTTTGATGAACGGCTGGAAGCGACGCTCAATGTGGTGATTGCTGGGGTCACCTACGACCCGCTGAACCAGCAGCTGAACTATGAGCGCGCCCTGGGCGACTCGCGTTTTGACCATGTCTATTCCGGCTGGTATTGGCAAATCACCGATGAGGCGAACCGCTCGGTCGCATCGCGCTCGTTATGGGATCAGCGTTTGCCGGTGCTGGAGAGCGAGCGGGTGACCGCCCGCACGCTCCCGGGCCCGCGTGGTCAGCAGCTGCGCGTCGTTGAACGTGATATTTATTTAGCGCCGTTAGAAGCACCGCTGCACGTGAGCGTGGCCGCGCGGGACGATGATTTACGCGAAAATATTCAGGAATTTCAGCAGATGCTGTGGCTGGGGCTGTTAGGCCTGGGCGCGCTGTTGCTAGGCGTGCTGGCGCTACAAGTGCGTTGGGGGCTCGCGCCGCTGCGGCGCATGAACGCCAACTTACGTGATGTAGAGCAGGGGCGAGCAGAGCAGTTGGATACTCGTTTGCCCGACGAGCTGGCCACACTGGCTACATCCATGAACGCCGTGCTGGCTCGCGACCAGCGGCTCATCGAACGGGGTCGTCACACGGCAGGCAACTTGGCCCATGCCCTAAAAACGCCGATTAGCGTGATGCGGCTGTTGGCCAAGCAGCTACCAGGCGAGAGTCGCGATACCTGGGAGGCCGAGCTGTCGCGTATCGACAGTGCCGTGCGCCACCACTTGGCGCGGGCATCCGCTGCGGGCGAAGGGGTACGCTTTGCTCCGGTGGCTCTCCAAGGCACACTGGCCCCGCTCATCACCGGGCTTGCCCGGCTAGCGCAGCGCCGCCATATTACCCTGCGCCAAACCGTGGATAGCGGCGTGCGGGTGCATATGGACGGTCAGGACCTGCAGGAGATGGTGGGTAATCTACTGGACAACGCCCTGCGCTGGGCCAACAGCGATGTGCATATCCGCCTGCAGGCACAGGGGAACACGCTGCGGTTGGTGGTGGGCGATGACGGCCCCGGTATGACCCCGCAGGAGTGCCAGGCAGCGGTCCAGCGCGGCAAGCGGCTGGATGAACAGCGTTCAGGCAGTGGCTTGGGGTTAGCCATCGTCACCGACCTTGTCACACTTTATCATGGCCAGATGCGCCTACAGCGCGCCGAGTCTGGCGGTTTAGAGGTAGTCATTGAACTGCCTGTGGTCGCTACTTAACGAGCTTAAGAGCGATGCAACACACAGCACAGAGGGTGTGAAATGACACAAATCGCCACGACGTTACCCGACGTACTGGTTGGGCCTTTGCTGCGTCGGCTATCGCCGTCGCGGCTGATTTTATGGCTGGTAGCGACCCGTCCGCTGACCATGCAGCTCGTGCTGAACCCCGAGCAAGAGGAGCAGCAAACCCACGCGTTAGATAACGCCCACCAGTGCGTGGCGATTGGTCGGCATGCTTATATTCACTGTATCGACCTTTCGCTGCCCACCGCGCTGCCCACCGACACCCGCATTGCCTACGACCTGCAGGTACAAAGCACTGACGGCGCGTGGCAGCCCCTGCCGGAGTGGGCGCCGTGGCTATGCCACGATGACTATGACTACCCAGGGTTTGTGTTGGCCTCTCGCCACCACCGTCTGATGCACGGCTCCTGTCGTAAACCCCATCACGATAGCGCCGATGGCTTAGTGCGGGCCGATAACTGGATAGCCGAGCGCCAAGAGTCACCCGCCGAGTGGCCCGCGTGGCTGCTGATGACCGGCGACCAAGTGTATGTGGATGACGTGGCAGGCCCCATGCTGCGGGCGGTTCATGCGCTGATTGCCCGCCTGGGGCTAGTGGATGAACTGCTTGAGGGCGCTACCGTCGATGACAGCCAAGCGCTGTATAACGCCCCGGAAAGCTACTACCACCGGGAAGCGCTGCTGCCGGATGTCACCAGCAACGCGGCGCTGCGTGAGCGCTTTTTTGGCGGCGTAAAAAAGCCGGTATTCACCTCGGCGAACGCCCAGAACCACCTGATGACGCTGGCCGAGATGCTCGCCATGTACTGCCTGGTGTGGTCGCCCGCGCCGTGGCAGGTGATTGCCTATGACGCCCCGGCGTTAGACGAAAAAGAGGCCGAGGCTTACCGGGAAGAGCAGGCGATCATCGAAGCGTTCGTAGAGGGTCTGCCTCAGTGCGCGCGGCTGATGGCCCACGTGCCCAGCCTGATGATTTTTGATGACCACGACGTGACCGACGACTGGAACTTGACCGCCGACTGGGAGCGCTGTGCCTACGGCCACCCGTTCTCAAAGCGTATTATCGGCAACGCGCTGGTGGCGTACCTGCTCTGCCAAGGGTGGGGGAACGCGCCCGATAAACTTAATCCGTTGCTACACCAGGCGATCACCCTGTTTGACGATGTTGGCCCGCTGAACCTTGGCGCCCAGGATGCCTTGATTGAGCGGCTGCTGCGCTTTCAGGGCTGGGAGTTCCAGGTACCAGGCACGCCCGCACTCATCGTGCTGGACACCCGTACGCGCCGCTGGCGCAGCGAGCGCAGCCCCAACCGCCCGTCAGGCTTGATGGATTGGGAGGCGCTGATGGAGATGCAGCAGGCGCTGCTGGGCACTAAAAGCGCGGTGATCGTCTCGCCTGCGCCCATGTTTGGCGTCAAGCTGATCGAAAGTATCCAAAAACTCTTCACCCTGGCGGGCAAACCGCTGGTGGTGGATGCCGAGAACTGGATGGCGCACCGCGGTGCGGCCAACGTGCTGCTGCATATCTGGCGGCACTCCAAAACCCCCGGTAACTACGTGATCCTCTCCGGTGATGTTCACTACTCCTTTGCCTACGATATCGTCGTACGCCGCCAGAAGCGGGCTCCAAAGCTATGGCAAATCACTTCGAGTGGGGTGAAAAATACTTTTCCCAAGCAGTTGCTGAATACCTTCGACCGTTTGAACCGTTGGCTCTACGCGCCGTTATCGCCGCTGAACTGGTTCACCAAGCGGCGCAAGCTTAGCATCTACCCCCGCGACCCAGACCAAGCCAGCGCCGGAGAGCGGCTATGGAACGCCAGCGGCATTGGGCTGGTAAGCCTGGATGAGCAGGGCAACCCGACGGATATTCGCCAGCTCGATGCCAGCGGTGGCGATGTGGTCTTTCCACCGCCCGAGGTGCCAATCGACCCGTAAAGTGATTGTGTTTGTCATGCAAATGTCATGGAAATGACGCACGCTTGCTGCCCTAGAACCTTCCTCATGGAGCGTTACGAAACATAGGGATAGTGGACGTTTGATAGGGCAGCAGGCATATGACCGCACAAGAAGCGCAGTGGCTAAATCAAATTATTGCGGCAGAAGAGCTGCATGTGCTTTTCCAACCGATTGTGGACGCCAATCAGCAGGCCATTTATGGCTATGAAGCGCTGATCCGCGGGCCAAAAACGTCCCCGCTTCACTCCCCTCTGCGGCTATTTGATGTGGCGACCCAGGCTGGCCTGCTGGTTGAACTGGACTTGTTGTGTCGGCGGCTCGCCATTCGCCGCTTTGCCGAGCTTGAGCTGCCGGGGCTGTTGTTTCTCAACGTGATGCCGTTAACCATCGTGGAGCGTGACTTCCGCGAGGGGCTGACGCTGAGCTTTATTCAAGAGAGCGGCCTGCCCCCTGAGCGCGTGGTCATTGAGTTGACCGAGCACGTGCCGATTCACGACTACGAACTGATGCGTCAAGCGGTGGACCACTACCGCGATATGGGCTTTCAGGTGGCGCTGGATGATTTAGGGGCCGGGCACTCCAGCCTGCGCCACTGGTCAGAGCTGCGGCCCGACTTCGTCAAGTTAGATCGCCACTTTATCTCTGGTATTGATCAAGAGCCTGCCAAGCGCGAGTTTCTGCGCTCCATTTTGGATGTGGCGCGTAGTCTGGATTGCCAGCTCATTGCGGAAGGGGTCGAGACGGCTGCCGAGCATCTCTGCCTATGGGAGCTAGACCGCGGGTTGGCACTGCTGCAGGGGTTTTACTTTGCCCGGCCAAGCCTTCAGCCGCCCATGCAGCTCAATACGCTATTACCCGCGACGACCCAGCTAAAAAGCCCGGCAGGGCGCACTGCGCACTCTATTTTGCGCCCCATTGAGAGTGTATCCGCGACTTACTCGGTGCCAATGCTTGCCGAACGCTTTCGCGAAGACCCGCGTCTGCGCTGCGTGGCGGTGATCGAAGGGGGCGTTCCCGTGGCGGTGGTGCGCCGCAATACATTTCTGACCCTGTTCACCAATCAGTACAGCCACGCGCTGTACGCCAAACGCTGCGTACTGGAGATCGCCGATCCTAAAATGATCGTGGCGGAGGCGGATCTCTCCCTGGAGGCGCTGAGTCAGCAGCTCACCGACAGCCGCGATATCGAGCAGGAAGATTTCGTCATCGTCGATGGCGATGGTCAGTACCTAGGGATGGGTAATATCGTCGACCTGCTGCGAGAAATTACCGCGATTCAAGTGCGCCAAGCGCGCCATGCCAATCCGCTCACCGGGCTGCCCGGCAATATTCTGATCAACGAAACCTTGTCTTCGTATTTATCCCAAGGCAGCGGCTTTGCGGCGGCCTACGTGGATTTGGATAATTTCAAGGCGTTTAACGACGCTTACGGCTATGCCCGCGGCGACCACGTGATCATCTCACTGTCCCGATTGCTGCAGGCTCAGGTGGAGAGTGCCGGCGGCTTTATCGGCCATATCGGCGGCGACGATTTCATGATGCTGCTACCGCTGGGGCATTGGGAAAGCGTGTGCAGGCAGATTCTGCACTCCTTTGAAGTCATGGCCCCTGGCTTTTATGAGGAGGGCGACCGTCTGCAGGGGGGGATTTCCATCGAAAGCCGCCAGGGCGGCGTGACGTTCTTCCCCTTCGTCAGCGTCTCGATTGCCGTCAAGCCGATTACTGATCCCGCCCCCTGCAAGGCGTTGGATATTGCTGCGCAGCTCTCGGAGCTGAAGCATCAGGCCAAGAAAATCGCGGGCAATAGCCTGTTCGTGGAGCGGCGCGGCTGCTGCGTGGGCGGCGGCTGCTAAGTCGTCACGGATTCGTCACCTAGGCGTCATGAGAGTGTCCCGAGGCTGTCACATCGGCTCGCCACTATGGCGTTAACACTTCTTAACTCGCTTAGGTGATGCATGCATACTCTCTCTTTCTCTCGTACGCTGTTGAGCGCCGCCGTAGCTGGCACGTTTGCACTGGCAGCGGTCACTGCCTCTGCTGATCTCTCTTCGCGCTACGTGGATAACGACGGCGACATGATCGCCGATGTGCCCAGCGATGAGTCACAGTGGGTTGACCCGGATACGCTGGTATTCGCTTACACGCCGGTAGAAGACCCGGCCGTGTATGCCGACGTTTGGGCGGGTTTCCTGGATCACCTGAGCGACGCTACCGGTAAAAACGTCCAGTTCTTCCCGGTGCAGTCTAACGCTGCCCAACAGGAAGCGCTGCGCGCCGGTCGTCTTCACGTGGCGGGCTTCAACACGGGCGGTGTGCCGGTGGCGGTCAACTGCGGTGGCTTCCGCCCCTTCGCCATGATGGCTGCTGAAGACGGTAGCTTCGGCTACGAGATGGAAATCATCACCTACCCCGATAGCGGCATTGAGTCGGTGGAAGACCTAGCCGGTCGTCAGCTGGCCTTCACCTCCGAAACGTCCAACTCCGGTTTCCGCGCGCCTTCCGCGCTGCTGCGCTCTGAGTACGGCCTGGAAGCGGGCGAAGATTTCGAGACAGCCTTCTCTGGCTCTCACGACAACTCCATCCTGGGTGTGGTGAACAAAGATTACGACGCGGCCGCCATTGCCAACTCTGTCGCCAAGCGCATGCTGTCACGCGATGTGGTGAGCGAAGGCGATTACAACGTCATCTACACCTCGGAAACCTTTCCCACCACGGCCTATGGCCTGGCGAACAATCTGAATCCTGAGCTTGCCGAGCAGATTCAGGACGCGTTCTTCAGCTACGACTGGGAAGGCAGCGCGCTGGAAGCCGAGTTTGCCAACTCCGGTGAAGCTCAGTTCATTCCGATCACCTACCAAGAGAACTGGTCAGTGATCCGTACCATCGCCGATGCTAACGGTGTGACGTACGACTGCGACTAATCCATCGGTTGGTCCATGATTTTCTCGGCCAGGAGGGCGACCTCCTGGCCGAGCCGCTATGTAGCCATTAGAGAAGTGCTTGTGAACGCAAGCACGGACGCATAAGAGACTGAGGCACCCTCCATGTTGACACTCACCGGCGTTGGCAAACGTTACCCTACCGGCGACCGCGCGCTGACCGATATCCAGCTCTCGCTGCCGAAAGGGCAGGTTATGGCCCTCATTGGTCCGTCTGGTGCGGGAAAGAGCACGTTGATTCGCTGCGTGAACCGCTTGGTAGAACCCACTCAAGGCAGCATTCGCCTGGAAGACGTGGAGCTGACGAAACTCTCTGGCAGCCGCCTGCGCCATGCCCGCCGCTCCATGGGGATGATTTTCCAAGAGTACGCCCTGGTGGACCGCCTGAGCGTGATGGAGAACGTGCTCTCTGGCCAGCTGGGCTATGTAGGTTTCTGGCGCAGCTTTTTACGCCGCTACCCGCAGGAAGCCGTGGCAGAAGCGTTTCGCTTGCTTGAGCGTGTAGGCCTGCCCCACGCGATTGATAAGCGCGCCGATGCGCTCTCTGGTGGTCAGCGCCAGCGGGTGGGCATTGCCCGAGCGCTGCTGCAAAGCCCCAAACTGCTGCTGGTGGATGAACCCACCGCGAGCCTGGACCCTAAAACCTCTCGCCAAATCATGCGCTTGATTCGCGAGCTGTGCGCCGAGCGCGAGCTGGCCGCCATCATTAACATTCACGATGTGGCGTTGGCCCAGCAGTTTGCTGATCGCATCGTCGGGCTGCGTGCCGGGGAGATCGTTTTCGACGGTAAGCCCAGCGATCTGACCAGCGAGATGCTGACCACCATTTACGGCGAAGAGGATTGGGACACCACCCCTGAGCCTGCCGATGACGACGATGAGGAGAGCAGCGGCGCTACGTCTCACGTTGCGTCGCCGCAGGCAGCCACAGCACCACATGCGCCGCGCCAGAACCGCTTAGCGAGTGGAGGCGCGCAATGAGCACGACGGACGCTCAAGTCCGCCAGCAGGCCGCCCGCCAAGGCCAGTGGCGGCGACTGCCGCTGATAGAGAGCCGCCGCCTGCGTTGGGCGCTAGCGCTGGGTGGCGTGGTGTACCTGATGCTGGCGCTGGCATCGGTGGAAGTGAACTGGGCGCGGGTGGCGGAAGGTGCCGGGCGTGCGCTGAACTTTCTCGGCGCGTTTTTGCAGCCGGACTTCGTCAGCCGTCAAAACGATATTCTGGCGGGGTTGATGGAAAGCCTGACCATGACGCTGACCTCGACGGTGATCGGCGTTCTGCTGGCCATCCCGGTGGGGCTAGGGGCTGCGCGCAATATCGCCCCCTTGCCCATCTACGCGGTATGTCGGGCCATCATCGCCGTCTCGCGTACCTTTCAAGAGGTGATCATTGCCATTCTGTTCGTGGTGATGTTCGGCTTTGGCCCCTTTGCGGGCATGCTCACGCTGGCCTTTGCCACCATCGGCTTTATGGCCAAGCTGCTGGCAGAAGATATCGAAGACCTCGACTGGAAACAGGTGGAAGCCGTGCGCGCCACCGGGGCGAGCTGGTGGCAAACCATGAACCACGCCGTGCAGCCTCAGGTGATGCCGCGATTGATCGGGCTCTCCATGTACCGGCTGGATATCAATTTCCGCGAGTCGTCGGTGATCGGCATTGTCGGGGCGGGGGGGATTGGCGCGACGCTCAACACCTCGCTCAGCCGCTACGAGTACGGCACCTCGGCCGCCATTCTGCTGATCATCATCGCCATTGTGCTGATGAGTGAGTACGCCTCCAGCCATGTGCGTCGCTGGACGCAGTAGCGCGCCGTCGCACGCTTGTTGCCAACCCTTTACGTAAAGCCTGAAGGCAAAAGGAATCCTCCATGCCGGTGTCAACTTCCTCAAACGGTGTGCCACAGTGGCAGCGGCGCACCACCCGCGCCCAGTGGCTGCAGTACCTCGCTTGGCTGGCGGGCGTTAGCCTGTTCTTACTCTGCTGGAAAGTGATCTCTGACAACACCATGTGGGTGTTTGTGGAAGACGCTGGCCGCCAGGGTAGCGACCTGATTAGCCGTATGATGCCGCCCCGCTGGGAGTACGCCAGCGAGCTTTGGAAACCCATGTGGGACACGCTCAATATCGCCACCTTGGGTACCGCGCTGGGCATTATGATGGCGTTTCCGGTGGCGTTTTTAGCCGCGCGTAACACCACGCCGCATCCGCTCGTACGCAGCTTAGCGCTGACCATCATCGTCTCGTCGCGTTCGATCAACTCGCTGATTTGGGCCATGCTGCTGGTGACCATTCTTGGCCCCGGCGTGCTGGCGGGTATTATCGCCATCGCGCTGCGCTCGATTGGCTTTGTGGGCAAGCTGCTTTACGAGGCCATCGAGGAGATTCACCCCACGCCGGTGGAAGCCATCAGCGCCACGGGGGCCAGCCGCCTGCAGGTCATGAGCTATGGCGTGCTGCCGCAAATCATGCCCGCCTTTGCGGGGATCAGCGTGTACCGCTGGGATATCAATATTCGCGAATCGACGGTGCTGGGGCTGGTGGGCGCAGGTGGCATAGGCCTGCAGCTGAACGCCTCGATCAACAGCCTAGCGTGGAATCAGGTCAGCGTTATCTTCGCGTTGATTTTCGCCACGGTACTGGTGTCGGAATGGGTCTCGGCTCGCGTTCGTCACGCCATTATTTAACCTGTCCGTGAAGGGGATAACCGCTATGCGCTTTGCCAATGCCGAGATCACAACGATTGACCTGATGCGCCACGGTGAACCGCAGGGTGGGCGAATGCTACGGGGCAGTACCGACCATCCGCTTAGTGATTCGGGCTGGCAGCAGGTGACCGACGCAGTGATGCGCCATACGGTGGATGGACGGCCACCCTATGATGCCATCGTTAGCTCGCCGCTGGCCCGCTGCCGTGAGTTCGCGCTTTGGTTAGGGGAGGAGTTCGACCTGCCGGTGCAGGTGGACGACGACCTAGCCGAGCTGCACCTGGGCGAGTGGGAGGGGAAAACCTATGCGCAGGTATACGCGCAGGAAGGCACTGAGCAAATGAGCGCCTTCTGGTACGACCCCGCCCGCGCCGCACCGCCCCGTGGTGAAACCCTCGCCGAGCTGGATGCCCGCGTTAGCGAAGTGTGGCGGCGGCTGCTGGCGAATCCTCCCGGTCATCATGTGCTGGTGGTGGCCCATCTGTTCGTATGCAATGCGCTGCTGCGCCAAGTGCTGGAACAGCCGCTCAGTAATGGCTTAGTGATGGATTTACCCTATGCGGCGATGAGCCGCCTGCGCCACGAGCGCCATGCGCTAGGCGAGAGCACGTTTATCGAGTGGATAGGCCGTTAACGGCGAGTGATGGAGTAGCGGGTGAACGGCGCTTAGGCCATGATAAGAGGCACTATGCCTAGGTTGTCTTGGAGCTTTTTCATGCCGTTAACCCGCCTCTCTCCGCTGTTGACGCTCTTCGCTCTGCTGCTATTAGCAGGATGTGCCAGTAAAGAGGTCGCCATGACCCCCGCGCCCAGCCCGCAAGCAGGCATCTCGATGGAGCGCGCGTTAATTCTCTCCCATGCGCAGCAGGCGATTGGTACTCCCTACCGCTTTGGCGGCAACTCTCCTGATGGCCTGGACTGCTCAGGCTTAGTTGAAATGACCTACCGTGCGGCGGGTATCCGCGTGCCACGCACCGCCGATGGTC